>JBDSOK010000071.1:0-5309 GCA_039914845.1 Nitrospiria bacterium
CCTCGGGAAGCTCCATCCGCGCTTTGGCCAAGACGGCGATCCACCCCAGAGCGAAAAACAAGATCATGGGGGAGAGGAGATTACTCAATGAATGCTGGAAAAATTCTGTCACGGGATCATTCCTCGCGGATCTAAGGTAGGGGCACTACTATGCGTGTGGCAATGCGCCGCTCAGTACGCCTTGCTGTATCCCACCTCGCCGTCGTAGGTCCAGAGCTTCTGCGCCGCGGACCACCACCATGTCTTGCTCAGTTGGGCCAAGAATGCGTCCACGTCGGCGTTCTGCACGTCCTTGGTGGCCATGAAGCGGCACCGGTACCAGTTCACCATCAAGAGGTCGGGGCTTACAAAGCCCGGCCACACCTTGGTCCCCCGGTTGGAGATGAACTCGCACTTGAACGGACCGATCTCCTCGAACGTCGGGATGCCGTCCTCGGTGATGAGGTACAGATCCACCCCGACCAGCTTGACCTCTCGTTTCTTCTTCGTGGCCTTGGCTATTTCGGTAAGCGTCGTCATCAGATACTCCTTCTCCCAACATTGGTTGTCCCGCTCGTTTATTTCAGGAGCCTCATCTTGTCCACGATGGCCTGGGCATACTCATCGGTCTTCGCCGTGCCGCCCACGTCGTAGGTGACGTGCTTGCGCTCGTCCAAGACGGCAAACATGGCTCGCTCGATGCGGTCCGCCGCCGAGATCTCGCCCAACCATCGCAGCATCATGATCCCGGAAATCAACACCGCAGAGGGATTCACCTTCTTGAGCCCCGCGTATTTGGGCGCGGACCCGTGCACCGCCTCGAAGATCGCGCAGTTGTCCCCGATATTCGCGCCGGGCGCGAAGCCCAAGCCGCCGACCAGACCGGCGCAGAGGTCGGTGAGGATGTCGCCGTACAGGTTCGGCAGCACCAAACAGTCGAACCGATCCGGGTTCTTCACGAGCTGCATGCAGCAGTTGTCGACGATCACATCGCCGATCTCGAATTCCGGATACTTCTTGGCGGCTTCGTGGAAGGCATCTAAAAAGAGCCCGTCCGTCATCTTCATGATGTTGGCCTTGTGGACGCAGTACACTTTCTTGCGCCCGTTGGCGCGCGCCCACTTGAAGGCAAACTCCGCGATCCGGTAGGAACCCGGCCAGGTGATGATCTTCAAGCACTGCGCCACTTCGTCCGACACCATGTGTTCGATCGCCGCGTAACAATCCTCGGTGTTCTCACGGAAATTGATGATGTCGATCTTGTCCCAGGGCCGCTTCAGCACCGGGATCAATTTGGCCGGGCGCACGTTCGCATATAGGTCGAAGACCTTCCGCAGCGTGACGTTGGCGCTCTTATGCCCGGTCCCGATCGGCGTGGTGGTGGGTCCTTTCAACGCGATCTTGTTCTTGTTGATGGACTGGATCGTCTTGTCGGGCAGCAGCGTGCCATACTTTTCCAGGCAGTCGAGTCCGATCTCCTCATACTCCCAGGCAATGTTCACGCCGCTTGCATCGATCACCATGCGCACCGCTTCGCAGATCTCGGGGCCGGTGCCCTCTCCCGGGATCATCGTGATCGTGTAGTTGGCCATCGTGACTCCTTCCGTGTTGAAGTGGGGGCTGGTCCGATTCTCAGTTGGGATGGCGCAGTGCAAAGACCGTTCCCGTCCCTTTGGAGGCGGCGCAACAGAGGAAACGGCCGATCTTCCGGCACGCACGGCGCCTTGACGGCCCGGCTGGCGGAACCGCCGGCCTACCCGTGTGTTCCGTTGCACACCGAGCACGCACACCGGTGCCTCGGCGCACACTCGGGCCAAGGCGCCGGGCAGGATCTGATCGATGGAGAGTGGGGCTATTTTTTGCGGCGGCGGTCGAGCGTCCAGCGGGTGATGCCGAGATGCTTCGCGGCGAGCGACTTGTTGTCCCCGGCCCGTTGCAGGACCTCGTTGACGATCCGGTCTTCCAGATCGGCCAGGGACTGCTCGCCGATGCGGAACGACAGCGTCACGCGCCGGGGATCGTCGGCCGTCGATTCCGCCGGTGGAGCGGGGGAACCCGGCGCGCGGATCGCTTGGAGATCGGCGGGGAAGTGCTCGGCCTCGAGCGTCGGGCCGTGGCAGAACAACACCGCCCGCTCGATCAGGTTGGCCAGTTCACGGATATTGCCGGGAAATGCGTACGCCTGGAACAGGGCGCGCGCCGACTCGCCCAACGTGCGCACCGGTTTTTTGAGCGCGTGCGCCGAGCGCAGGAGGGCGTGCTCGGCCAGCGGGATCAGATCTTCCCGCCGCTCGCGCAGCGGCGGGGCGGTGAGGGTCACGACGTTCAGCCGATAGTACAGGTCCTCCCGGAACTGCCCACGCGCGACGGCATCCTTGAGATCGCGATTGGTGGCGGCCATGAACCGGACGTCGATCGGCATCGTGACGGCGCCGCCGACGCGCCGGACGCTGCGCTCCTCGATTACCCGCAGCAGCTTGGCCTGGAGGCCGAGTGGCAGATCCCCGATCTCATCGAACAGCAGCGTGCCGCCGTCCGCGATCTCGATCAGCCCGCGCTTGCGGCCGGCGGCGCCCGTGAAAGAGCCCTTCTCGTGGCCGAACAACACGCTCTCGAACAGCTCGTGCGGAATCGCCGGGCAGTCCACTTCCATGTAAGGCTGGCCGGCGCGGGGGCCGTTCCAGTGGATGACCCGCCCCAGGAACTGCTTGCCGCTGCCGGTCTCGCCCTGGAGCAGCACGGTGACGCGGTCGTTGCGGGCCACATCCCGGACCTGCTTCATCAGCGCCTTCATGGCCGGGCTGTGGGCGATGACGCGGTCGATCGCGTAGCGCTCCGCGTCCTGGCTCGCCTGGTGGCGCACCTGGCGCGACACCGTGAGAAGCTCGGTGGCGCGACGCAACGCGAGGACCAGATCCTCGATCTCGATCGATTTGGTAATGAAGTCGTACGCCCCCAGACGCATGGCTTCGACCGCGTCCTTCACCGTGCCGCGGGCGGTGAGCACAATCACCGGCAGGTCCGGCTCGATCTCTCTCACGCGCGCCAACACGGTGAGGCCTTCCATCTCGGGCATCACCAGGTCTAGCACCATGACATCCGGAGGGGCCGAGGCAACCAGTCTGAGCGCCTCCGCGCCGGATGGGGCCGCCTGCACGAGATAGCCGTGGTCCGCCAGCCGCAGGGCAAAGGCCTCCCGCACCGAGCGTTCATCCTCCACTAAGAGCAGTGTCCAGGCCACGTTAGCCCCCCTGCCTCACCGGCAGCCAGATCTCGACCCGCGCGCCCTGTCCCAGTGGGCTCGAGATGACGATCCGGCCGCCGTGGCGCTCGACGATGTCGCGGCTGATCGTCAGGCCCAGTCCCACGCCCCTGGCCTTACCGCTCGTGAAAAATGGCTCATAGATCCGGCCGAGGTCTTCCGTCGGAATGCCGCGACCGGAGTCCTGAAACACGGTCAAGACGCCCTCGGGAGCTCCTGGTGCGCGGGCGAGGGTGATCGACAACTGACCGCCGGCCGGCATGGCTTCCACCGCGTTGATCATGAGGTTCATCCAGACCTGTTGCAGATGGGTCGGAGAGGCCTCGATGTGCGGGAGCTGATGGTCGGTCTCGATGCGGACCTGCACCGCGGCCGCACGCAGCTTCCGTCCCAGGAGCACGAGGGTCTCCTCGAGCAGCCCGCCCGGATCGCACGGGCGAAAGTCGAACGCCCGCGGCGGGAGCTGCTGCAGGTGCGATTGCAGCAGCTCATCGATCCGGCGAGCCTCTTGCGCGATCAAGAGGCAACTGTCGCGCACCGCGGGATCCGAGGCGGCCTTCTCCGCGAGATACGTGGCCAGGCTCCCGATCCCGATCAACGGATTGCGCACTTCATGCAGGATCCCGCCGGTCAATTGTCCGACCAGCCGGATCTGCTCGGCCTGGCGCACGGCCTCCAGCAGGCGCTCGCGCTCGGTGAGGTCGGTCAGGATCGCCAGGTAGTACCGGATCGTTCCATCGGGGTCTTTGACCGGACTGATGCTCTCCCACACGAAGAATTCCGAGCCGTCCTTGCGGCGGTTCACGAAACGCTCGACCACCGGTTGACCGGAGACAATCGTGTGCCACAGCCGGCGGTAGAACTCGCGAGAGTGCTTGCCCGACTTGAGCAGGGCAGGAGTCCGCCCGACGACCTCGTCGTGCCTCCAGCCCGTCAGGCGCTCCATCGCCGGGTTCCACTCGATGAGACGACCCTCCGTATCCGTCAGCATCACACCGTCCTGCACCAGCTCGAACAAGCGATGGTAGAGTTGGAGCTGGGTTTCGTCCCGGCGCCAGCGCTCCAGAACTGTCGCAACCGTGTTGGCGACCGTGCAGAGGAATTCGAGTTCTTTCTGCGTGAAGTCGCGAACCGTCTTCGCATGCGCGCCCATGACGCCGTAGACCCGGTCCCGTACCATCATCGGCACACTCATGCCGGAGACCGCGCCGTGTTGCAGCAATAACCGGGACGGGGAGAAGCGCCGCTCCGTCCGGAGGTCCCGCACCACCACCGGACGCCGCTCGCGGATCGCGAACCCGGCCTGGGATTGCGTGCCGCCCTCCACGGTCAGGCCGCCCAGCAGCTCATCGCGGAACCCGACACCGGCCACCAGATAGAGATGGTCCTCCGACTCCCGCGGGATGAGGATCTTGCACAGCTCCACCCCGAGCGCCTCGGCGCTCAGGCTCGCGGCCTCGCTCATAAGGTCTTTCACCGGCATCCCGCTCACCGCGAGCGTGCCGATGCGGGCCAGCACCGACTGAAAACGACCCACCGCCGCCGCTTCGGACGCGAGCAGATCCTGCCGCGTGATGTCCTCGAGGACGACCAGGACGGCGTGCTTCCCGTTCAGGGGGACCACCGTGAAGCGGGCCTGGAAATCGCAGTCCCGTCCGGCCGCGTCGAGCCCGCGGTACCGCCACACCGCGCGCGCGCCGAGCGCCTCCTGACTCCAGGTCGACGCATCCGCCAGGATGAGTGTCCGTGTGGCATAGGGCGTGGAATGGGATCGCTGCTCGCGATCGGACGCCTCGCGCGTCCGATCGTGCGACACGACCATCTGCCCGAAGCGGGGGTTTTCGAACACCGGCGCTCCCCCGGCGATTACGCAGATCCCGCCGGGGGAACAGGCCGACAGCCACGCCGGGACATCGGAAACGGCCAGATCCGACTCCATGGACTCCGGTTACTCCGGCCGCGACGGAGCCGGGACGGGCTTCCCGCCCTCCGCGATCCGGTCCATCAGCGCAAACAAGACGCCGGACACCACGAAGGTCAGATGAATGCCCACCCGCCAAGCCAGCTC
>JBDSOK010000103.1:0-2574 GCA_039914845.1 Nitrospiria bacterium
GAAGTGTATATGAACAAAGGGAAGTGCGTCGAATGTCACGGCCCCGACGGCCGCGGAGACGGCAACGCCACGCAGAAGGACGAGTGGGATTTCCCCATCCGCCCGGCCGACCTGCACAAGTGCTGGAACTTCAGAGGCAACCGTGGAGATCCGTATAATCCTCGCAACATCTTCCGCGAGGTGTCCACCGGACTCAACGGCACGCCGATGCCCTCGTTTGCCGATATCCTCAGCGAAGACCAGCGGTGGGACGTGGCGAATTTCGTGATTTCGCTCTGCCCGAAGAAGAACATCGACCCGTTGACCATGAAGCCGAACAACGACTTCGTCGTAAAGTCCAAGTTCATCGACGGTGAACTGCCGATGAATCCCGATGACGATGTCTGGCAGAAGATCGATCCGAACTACGTCGGTTTGGGTTCGCAGATCATGCACAAGCCTCGCAACTTTGTCCGTCTGGTCGATGATCTGTGGGTCCGTTCGGTGTACAACAAGACCGATGTGGCCTACCTCTTGGAGTGGAGCGATCGGACCAAGAGTATGGGCACGCCTGAGGCCATGGCGCAGGTTGCCAGCTTCAAGGAAACGCCTCCCTCGGGGGATCCCATTGCCATGCGCAGCTACCCGGTCTTCAATGACGCGGTGGCGGTTCAATTTCCGAGCCATTGGGAAACCCTCAACGCTCCCGAGAAGCCGCGATTTGTGTTCGGTGATTCGAAGAATCCGGTGGATCTTTGGAAGTGGGATGCGGATGGTTCCACCAAGCTCTATGTCGGGCAGGGTTTCGATAAGCTGGAGCCCCGCGCCGGTGACTCGGTCAAAGCCTCCTATGTCAATTTCACGGATGGGGTGTGGCGAATCATCCTGACCCGGCCGCTGGAAACGAGCGATAAGGAGCACGACGTTCAGTTCGCTACCGGTAAATACATCCCAACCTCCTTTTTTGTTTGGGATGGCCACAACGGCGATCACGGCCTCAAGAATTCGATATCGACCTGGTATTACACGATCTTGTTGCCGCCGGTTCCCACCAAAGCCTATATCTATCCCGTCTTTGCGGCGGTGTTTGTGATCGGGTTACAGTTCTGGGTCACGTCGAGATTTAAGAAAGGTTCGAAGAAGAAGAAGTAAGTTCCACGATCGAGCTTGGTGGTTCCGGAGGCCCCGCACACGCGGGGCCTCCGTGTTTGGGGGGATCGGTTGCCGGATGATCGACTTACCCCGGGGAGACGCGGTGGGCGAGAAGTCGGAGATTCTTTTTCTCTTACTGGGACAATTGTCGGTGGGCGGCGTCGTGCTCCTGGCCGCGATCTCGCGGCGGCAACTCGGGTTGAGCTTCTTTCGTCTCAACGGATTGATTTTTTTCCTGCTGATGGGTGCCGCGATTCCCGGCATCCCGGCGCCTGCGACGGATGGTGGGGTTCTCGGCCTGCTGCACTCTTGGCCGGGGGCGACGATTGTGTTGACGCTCGCGTACGCGGCATGTCTCTTCGCGTACCTCGTGACCTTCTGGATCAGGAAGGAGACGCATGCCACGTCATGGTTATACGGTGCGGCGTTCTTTGGCGTCGGTTTGGTCGTGGCCAGCGCGCTGACCTATGCCGAACGTCTCGCAGAAGGACCGGTCCAGGTTTTGATTCCCCTGAACTTTCTCCTGTCCTCGCTGGTGCTGGGTTCCGCGTTGTTGGGCATGTTGTTGGGCCATCGCTACCTCACCAATCCCCACCTCTCCATTGCCCACCTCAATGTCCTGGCCTGGACCTTCTTGATCGCGATCGTCTTGCAGGGCGGGTTGACGATCGGCGGGTTCCTCCTGGGCGCGAATCGGGAGGCCGTCCTGGCGGCGCTGCGTATTGAGACCGTCTTGGGACTCTTCTTCTGGATCAGGCTCGCCGTCGGCATCGCCATGCCGCTCGTCCTGGCACTCATGATTCTCAATACCATTCGTTACCGGGCCAATATGTCGGCGACCGGCTTGCTGTACATCGCCGTCCTCATGGTCATGGCGGGCGAGGCGTTTTCCCGCTATGTCCTGCTGACCGAAGCCATCATCCTGTAACGCCGGGTCCGTATGGCGAAGCGCTCGTTTCAGGTCATGGTCGAGTCGATCGAGACGTTGACCCCGACGGTCAAGGTGTTCCGGCTCCGGCTCTCCCCCGGCGCGGGATTCGAGTTCGTCGCGGGCCAGTACGTCATGGTGGACATCCCGAAAGCACACGAGGTCATCCAAAAGGCGTATTCCATCGCGTCGCCGCCCACCCAGGAGGGATCGATCGATCTCTGCATCAAACGCGTGGAGGGAGGCTACGTCTCGACCTATTTTCACTCGTCGGTCGGAGTGGGCGACGCCTTGACGATCTACGAAGCGCAGGGGACCTTCGTCGATCGTGGGGTCGATCGCGAGCGCGTCTACGTGGCCACCGGCACCGGCATCGCCCCGATCCGGAGCATGATCCACGCCCTGCACCGGGAAGGCGTCCGGGGACCGATGAGGCTCTTCTTCGGCGTGCGCTACGAAGACGAAATCCTGTATGCCGACGAGTGGCGGCGCCTGCAAGCGGAGCAGCCGGCGTT
>JBDSOK010000191.1:0-11829 GCA_039914845.1 Nitrospiria bacterium
GAGGTCACGACTGGCGATCCCCATGCCCCACACTTGGACCCTCGCCCAGCCGTCCTCGCGGGTGTACAGGCGCGGCTCATCGCCGATGGCAACCCGCCATAACTGCTCCTCCCCGTCACGGTAGTAATGGCGGTCGTTGGACACGCGCAGGTCCCGCCGTCCCGATCGGTCCCAGTCACTGAAGAGCATGGACAGGGTGCACCAGCCCGGATCCAGCGGCATCGGATCGGCGTAGGCGCGGCCATCCGTCGCCGGACGTAGCAGCGTGTTGGCTGCGCACTCGCTCGTGGCGTGGAAGTCCTCGTCGAGCACCACGTAGTCGCCGAAGGCCAGCGTCGGCAGCATCGCGGACGGGCTCTCCCACGTCGCGCTGAACCCGACTGTCCAGCCGTCGCCGCCCGCGATGCCCAGCGTCTCGTTCGCGCGCTCGAACCGACAGTGGCCCAGACCACGGAGGATGACGTTCTCGCCCTGGCGCAAGACCGCGAGGTCGGTCGGGCCATCGCCATCGATGTCGAGCGGGTAGGCACCGGTAACGCTGGTGAGATCGGTCGTGGGGTCCGTGACCCGTTCGAAGCGCAGGGCGCCACCGACCGGGCCCGTATTGCGGAACAAGGCGGCAGGCTCGGCACCCCCAGCGAAGAAGAGGTCGGGCTTCCGGTCGTCGTCGCAGTCGAATGTGGCCACGCCACCGCCCACGAAAAAGGTGTACTCGCCGTCATAGGCGTGGTCGAGACCGGCAGCCGCGGCTTCCTCGACCAGATGGGGCGCGCCCATGGCGCTCGCCGGGGCGGCTGGAGTGACGACGGCCGGCGCGATGGCCGCGAGCACGATCGCGACGGCCACGCCCAGGCCCATCGCAACGACGAGCGCCGTCCGGCGTCGGCTGCGGCGCACGGGGCTTTGGGCGGCTGCGCCGACGGGGTGTTGGATGTGGCGGTGGCGCACTTTCAGAGCGAGAACGTCACGGTGTGGCTGGGGAGGAGCCCGGAGGAGCAGAAGGCCCGGCAGGCTCTGGCGGGGCGATAAGAAAGCCGTCTCCAGCCTCGGTTCTGGGAGACGAACCTACGGGTGGCTACGCAAGCGAGGATGGGGAGCTGGAGAGGTCAAAATATCTCCAGCCTCGGCCCTGGGAAACGGGCCTGCAGGTGGCTACGCAAGCGAGGATGGGAGGGGTGGCCGAGTGGTCGAAGGCGACGGTCTTGAAAACCGTATCCCGAAAGGGACGTGGGTTCGAATCCTACCCCCTCCGCTCCTCGCTTGCGTAGCCACCTGCAGGCCAGAAGTCCCGGGCCGAGGCTGGAGAAGCTTTTGACCTTGGGGTTCCGCTTGCGTCGCCACCCGCAGGCCCAAGAGCAGTCGGACGCGTCGGACCGGTCTGACCGGTCCGACCTACTAGTAGGTCCGTTCCTTCGGCGGGTATTTCGTAATCGTGACCGGTAAATACTCCAGCCGAGGGCCGGCGGGTGTGGCGTAGGCCATGGTGTGCTTGAGCCAGGCCGCATCGTCCCGGTTGGGGAAATCGCGTCGTGCGTGCGCGCCGCGGCTCTCCTCGCGCGCCAATGCGCCCTCCACGATCGTTTCCGCCAGATCCATCAAACAGTGTAATTCGAGCGCCGAGACCAATTCGGTGTTGAAGACCTTGGTCTTATCCTGCACGATGACCGACTCCACCCGCGGGCGAAGCTCCCGCAGGGCGAGGCGGCCCTTCTCCAGCCGCTCACGGGTGCGGAACACGCCGACGTACTCGCCCATCGCCTGCCCCAAGGCCTCGCGCACCGCGGCGATGCGCTCGCCGGAGCGGCGGCCGCGGAGCCGCTCGATGCGGTCACTGTCCCGGGCGAGGGCCTCGCGGCCGACGCCATCGGGCTTGATGCGGCCGCGGACCCGCTCCACCGCGTGCTGCGCACTGCGCCGGCCGAAGACGATCGTGTCCAGCAGCGAATTGCCCCCGAGCCGATTGCCGCCGTGCACGCTCACGCACGCGCACTCACCGGCGGCATACAGGCCCGGCACCGAGGTTTGGCCCCACACGTCGGTCTTGATCCCGCCCATGCTGTAATGCGCCCCGGGCCGGATCGGGATGGGCGCTTCGATCGGATCGACCCCCACGTAGGTCATGGCCAGTTCGCGGATCTGCGGCAGGCGTTCCAGAATGGTCTGCCGTCCGAGATGGCGGAGATCCAGCAGGACGCAATCGTTGACCCCGCGCCCGGCATCGATCTCGTCCTGCTCCGCGCGCGCGACCACATCGCGGCTGGCCAGCTCCAGCTTGTTGGGCGCATACTGCGCCATGAACCGCTCGCCCTTGGCGTTGATCAAGTATCCGCCTTCGCCGCGCGCGCCCTCGGTGATGAGAATGCCCGTGCGCTTGAGCGTCGTGGGATGGAACTGGACCATCTCCATGTCCATCAGCGGGGCGCCCGCCCGGTAGGCCATGCTCATTCCGTCGCCGGTGTTGATGAGCGCGTTAGTGGACAGCGCGAAGACCCGGCCGTACCCGCCGGTGGCGAGGATCACGGCGTTCGCGCCGATCACCTCCACCTCGCCGGTGAAGATGTTCATCGCCACACAGCCCCGGCACGCGCCGTCTTCGATGATCAGCGAGGTGACGTACCATTCTTCGTAGGTCCGCGTCCGGCGTTTTAAGAGTTGCTCGTACATGACGTGGAGCAGCGCGTGGCCGGTGCGGTCGGCAGCGTAGCAGGTGCGGGCAAAGCTGGCGGCGCCGAACGGCCGCTGCGCGATGCGTCCCTGCGCGTTGCGGCTGAAAATGGCGCCCATTCGCTCGAGCTCCGCGATGTCCTGCGGACCCTCCTCGCACATCACCTCGATCGCGTCCTGATCGCCGAGATAGTCGCTGCCCTTGATGGTGTCGAAGGCATGCGATTCCCGGGAATCCTGCGGATCGATCGCGGCGTTGATGCCGCCCTGCGCGGCGACCGAGTGGCTGCGCAACGGGTGGACTTTGGAGATGAGCGCGACGTCCACCCCGTCAGGCACTTCCACCGCCGCGCGCATGCCGGCGAGCCCTCCGCCGATGATGAGGATGTCGTGGCTCAGCAAGGGAACGAGGGAGATGGAGAGGCGTGGTCACCAACCAACAACGCCGTAGTCCCCGACGAATAACGCCTCACGCGGGCTTGACCCATCTCACGTTGGGTTTGCGTGCCGCCAGCACCTCGTCGAGGCGCGAGCGGGCGGTGGTGTGGGGCGCGCCCTGAACCAGTTCCGGTTGTTCCTCGCATTCCCGGGCGATGGCGAGCATCGCGTCGCAGAAGGTATCGAGCGTCTCGCGCGATTCGCTTTCCGGCGGCTCGATCATCATCGCCTCCTCCACCACCAGCGGGAAGTTGATGGTGGGCGGGTAGAAGCCGTAGTCGATCAGGCGTTTCGCGATGTCCCAGGCGTGGACGCCGCGCGTCTTTTGGCGCTTGGCCGAGAAGACGCACTCGTGCATGCACGCGCGGTTATAGGCGATCTGATAGGCGCCGCCGAGGCGGGCGCGCACGTAATTGGCGTTGAGAATGGCGTTGCGGCTGATCGCCGCGAGGCCCTCCGGCCCCAGGCGCCGCAGGTAGGTATAGGCGCGGACCAGAATGCCGAAATTGCCGTAGAAGCTGTGCAGGCGTCCGATCGAGTGCGGCCGGTCGTGGTCGAGCAGGTAACGCGATCCGTCGCGTTCGATGGTGGGCGTCGGCAAATACGGCGCCAGCGGCGCCTTCACGCCGATCGGGCCCGCGCCCGGCCCGCCCCCGCCGTGCGGAGTCGAGAACGTCTTATGCAGATTGAAATGGACCACGTCGAAGCCCATATCGCCGGGGCGGACCAGGCCCAGCAGGGCGTTGAGATTCGCCCCGTCCATATAGAGCAGCGCGCCGTGATCGTGGACGATCTTGGCGATCTCCACGATCTCCTTCTCGAAGAGGCCCAGCGTGTTGGGGTTGGTCAGCATCAGGGCCGCGCATTGGTCGTCGATCAGCTTGGCGAGTTCGCCCACGTCGACCAAGCCCTCGGCGTTCGAGTGCACGGTCTGCACCTCATACCCCGCGAGCGCCGCGGATGCCGGGTTGGTGCCGTGCGCCGAGTCCGGGATGAGGACGCGCCGCCGGGGATTGCCGCGCGCGGTGTGATACGCGTGGATCATTAAAATGCCGGCAAACTCGCCCTGCGCGCCGGCCGCAGGTTGCAGGGAGACGCGGTCCATCCCCGCGACTTCTTTCAAGCCCTGCTCCAATTCGTACATGAGCTGGAGCGCGCCCTGCGACAGCGCCTCATCCTGGAGGGGATGCGCCAAGGCGGCGCCCGGCACGCGGGCCATCTCCTCATTGATCTTGGGGTTGTATTTCATCGTGCACGACCCCAAGGGATAGAAGCCGACATCCACGCCGTAATTCTCGCGCGAAAGGCGGGTGTAGTGGCGGACGACCTCGACCTCGCTGAGTTCGGGCAGCGCGGGCGGGGTCGCGCGGCGGAATGCCCGCGGGATCGCGTCGGGCGCCGGCTCGGGGACATCCCGGGCCGGCAGACGGTAGCCCTGGCGGCCGGGAGAGCTTTTTTCAAAAAGTAATGGTTCAGGCATCAGGACTCCTTATTGCGTGGATCTCAAACCAACCGACGACGAATCATCCACCGAGGACTTCCGCCACTCGGTCGATTTCCTCGCGCGTCCGTTTCTCCGTGACGCACACCAGCCAGTGGTTTGCCAACGCTTTCTCGAACCGGCCGAGGTCCAATCCTCCGATGAATCCGGTCGTGAGGAGCCGGGCGTTGAGTTCCGCCGGCGGCCGCGGCGTCCGAACCACGAACTCCTTGAAGAAGGGGGCCGAAAACGCGCGCGAGTAACCCGGCAGCGCCGCGATCCGGTCCGCGGCATAATGCGCCTTGGCCACACACTGCTCGCCCACCTCCCGCAAGCCCGCGGGGCCGAGGGTCGCCAGGTAGATCGACGCGGTCAGCGCCATCAAGGCCTGGTTCGTGCAAATGTTGGAGGTCGCCCGCTCGCGCCGAATGTGTTGCTCGCGCGCTTGGAGCGTGAGGCAATAGCCCGGTCGTCCCTTGGTGTCCACGGTCGCGCCCACAATCCGGCCCGGGATCTGGCGCATGAAGTCTTTTTTGGTCGCCATGAACCCGACGTACGGGCCGCCGAAGCTCATCGCGTTGCCCAGCGCCTGGCCTTCGCCGACCGCCACGTCGGCCCCCCACGTGCCCGGCGGCGTCAGGATGCCGAGCGAGAGCGGATCGACCGACGCGACCAGGAGCGCGCCGCGCGCGTGCGCGATCCGCGCCGCCTCCTCGACCTCTTCGAGATTTCCGAAGAAGTTGGGGTGCTGCATCAAGACCGCAGCGGTTTCATCGGTCACCTCGCGCGCCAGCGCCTCAAGATCGACCCGCCCGTCACGCGAGGGGATCCGGTGGATCGGATGCGAGATGCCTTGCAGGTACGTCGTCATGACCGCGCGGACGTGGGGATGGATGGTATCCGGCACCACCAGGTGCGAGCGCTTCGTGACGCGGCAGGCCATCAACGCGCCCTCGGCGAGGGCCGAGGCGCCGTCGTACATCGAAGCGTTGGCCACGTCCATGCCGGTCAGCTCGCAGATCATGGTCTGGAACTCGTAGATCGTCTGCAACAGGCCCTGACTCATCTCGGCCTGGTACGGCGTGTACGAGGTGGAGAACTCCGACCGCGACGCGAGAAACGGGACGATCGACGGGATGGCGTGATCGTAGGCACCCGCGCCCAAAAAGCACGCGTAGCGCTCGGCGTGCGCGTTCCGGGCCAGCAGCCCGCCGACTTCGCGACGAACCTCAAGTTCGGTCAGCGCCGGAGCGACCGCCAAGGGACGGCCCAGCCGTACGCTCGCGGGAATTTCGGTGAGGAGATCCTCGAAGCGTTCGACGCCGATGGTCGCCAGCATCGCCCGGTGGTCATCGGGGGTATTGGGAATGTATTCCACTACGGATGTCCTCTCTTTGTCTTGAGATCGTAAGGCGGTTCGCGAACCGCCCTTACCGTGTTTTTCGATAGAACGGCGGTTTGACCACGACGGCCGGCTTGAGCTTGCCGCGAATGTCGATCGCGATCGCGGTGCCCGGCGCGGCGTGGGCCGCATCGATATACCCCATTCCGATGCCCTTGTCGAGAGTGGGCGAGAGATTGCCGCTGGTGACGAGGCCGACCGATTGTCCGTCTGCCAGGATCGGGTGGCCGTGCCGCGGCACCCCCTTCTCCTGCAAGTCGAATCCCACCAGCTTCCGTCCGACGCCGTTCGCCTTCTGCGCCGCCAGAGCCGCCCGGCCGATGAAGTCGGGCTTGGCAAGCGAGACCGCCCAGCCGAGGCCGGCCTCGATCGGCGTGGTCGTCTCGTCGATGTCGTTGCCGTAGAGCATGTACCCCATCTCCAACCGCAAGGTATCGCGCGCCCCGAGTCCCACCGGCGTCGCGCCGGCCGCCAGCAACGCGTCCCAGAGCGGGCGCATCATGGGGTTTGCGGCCATGAGTTCGACGCCCCATTCGCCGGTGTAGCCGGTTCGCGCCACCAGCAGCGGCGCGCCGTGCCACGAGACGTCGGCGAACGCGTGCAGCGGCAGGGCGGAGACATTCCCGCCGATCACCCGCTCCAATAGGTCCGCGGCCTGAGGGCCTTGCAGGGCGATCAGGCCGGTCTCCATCGTCCGGTCCACCGGCGTCACGTCGGCGCGGCCGTGGCGTTCCAGCCATGCCACGATCTTGGTCCGGTTGGCGCCGTTGACGATGACCAGCCAGTCGTGCGCACCGCGTTTATAGACGAACACGTCATCCAGAATGCCGCCGCGCTCGTTGCAGACCAGGGCGTAACGCGCCGCGCCGGCCTTCAGGTCCGCCAGGTCCGCGGTGACGAGCGATTGGAGGAACGCCTCGGCCCCCGAGCCCGCCACCTCGATCCGCCCCATGTGACCGATGTCGAAGAGCCCCGCCGAGCCCCGCACCGCCGCGTGCTCGCTGAGCGTGCCGGCATACGAAATCGGCATCTCCCAGCCCGCAAAATCGACCAGCCTGGCGCCCAGCGCGCGGTGCGCCTCGTGGAGCGCGGTGGTCAACAATCCCATGGTCGGTGTGCTCATGCCGTCACCTCTCCCAAATAGGCTGTGCGAACGTTCGGATCGTCGAGCAAGACCGCCGCCGGGCCTTCGAGCACGATGCGTCCCGTGTCCATCACATAGGCCCGATCGGCCGCCTTCAAGGCGGTATAGGCGTTCTGCTCCACCAGCAACATCGTGGTGCCCGCCCGGTGAATCGTGCGTATGATCTCAAAAATTCGTTCGACCATCAATGGGGCCAATCCCAGCGACGGTTCGTCCAGCAGTAAGAGCCTGGGTTGCGCCATTAGCGCGCGACCGATCGCCAGCATCTGCTGTTCGCCCCCGCTCAACGTCCCGCCCAATTGTCCGCGCCGATCCCGCAGGATCGGGAAATAGCCGAAGACCGTATCCAATGCCGCCGCGATCTCACGCCGGTCCGTGCGCGTCAGCGCGCCCACTTCGAGGTTTTCGCGCACGGTGAAGCGCTTGAAGATCCGCCGTCCCTCGGGGACGTGGGCGATGCCCAAGGCGACGAGTTCCGACGGCGGGCGTCCCTGGATCGGCGCGCCGCGAAAGAGAATCCGCCCCGCCGACGGGACGAACGCGCCCGAGATCGTCATCAAGGTCGTCGTCTTGCCCGCGCCGTTGGCGCCGATGAGCGCCACGACCTCGCCCTCGCGGACCTCGAGGTCCACGCCCTTGACCGCCTCGATGGACCCGTAGGCCACGCGCAGACCGCAGACCTCAAGCATGGCCGGCGACCGCGCCCGTGCCGAGATAGGCTTCGATGACCCGGGGATCGGCTCGGACCTCGGCCGGAGAACCTTCCGCGATCTTCACGCCGTGATCGAACACGATCACCCGGTCCGAGACGCCCATGACCACCCGCATGTCATGTTCGATGAGCAGGACCGCGATCCCGCGCTCGCGAATCCGCCGGATCAACGCCATCAGGTCCAAGGTTTCGGTCGGGTTCATGCCGGCCGCGGGCTCGTCCAAGAGGAGCAGGCGGGGACCGCTTGCCAGCGCGCGCGCGATCTCCAACCGCCGCTGGAGGCCATAGGCCAGTTCCTCGGCGGGCACATCGGCAACCGACGCGATTCCCACGAACGCCAGGCATTCCTCGGCCCGCCGCACGCCATCCTCGTGTTCGGCGCGGGCACGGGCCGTGCGAAAAATCGCCGCGCCCAATCCCGCGCGCTCGCGGCAATACGCGCCGACCATGACATTGTCGCGAGCCGAGAGCGTGGCGAAGAGCCGCACGTTCTGAAACGTGCGCGCGATGCCGCGGGCCACGACCGCGTGGGGGGCGAGCCCCGTGATCGACCGCCCCTCGAAGTCGATGGTCCCCGTATCCGGACGCGTCAACCCGGTGAGGCAGTTGAAGAACGTCGTCTTCCCGGCGCCGTTGGGTCCGATCAATGCGACGATCGTTTCCGGGTCGATCGTCAAGTCGATCGCCTCCAGCGCGCTCAGTCCGCCGAACGCCTTGCTCACCCGCGAGGCGTCAAGCGCGGGGCGCGCCGCGCCGCTCACGCCGCGGCCTCCCCCGGCGCCCGCCGTCCGCTCCGCCGCAACAATCCCTCCGGCCGCCAGGCCATCATTGCCACCAGGGCCGCGCCGAAGAGCAGCATGCGGTAGCTGTCCATCCCGCGGAGCAATTCCGGGATGACGGTGATCACCACCGCGCCGATCACCACACCGGGAATGCGCGACAGGCCGCCCAGGACGACCATCGCCAGAATGACGACCGACTCGAAGAACGTGAAGCTCTCCGGCGAGACGAAGCCGTAGCGTCCCGCAAAACAGACCCCGGCCACCCCGGCCCAGGCCGCGCCCGAAGCGAACGCCAGGATTTTCAGACGCGTGGTCGGCACCCCCATCGCCTCGGCCGCAACCTCATCGTCGCGAATCGCCATCCACGCCCGCCCGATCCGGGATGATTGTACGCGGGCGTTCACCAGGATCGCAACGAGCGCGAGCCCGAGCAGCAAGTAGTAAAAATGGGTGGGTGTGGTGAGGGTCAGGTCGCCGATTTGCGGCCGACCGACGTGCAAAATCCCGTTGGGACCGTTGGTGACCTCGTCCCAGTTGATCAGCACCAGGTGGACGATCTGAATGAATCCCAGCGTGACGATGGCCAGATAATCGCCGCGCAGCCGGAGGGTGACCACGCCGAGCACGACGCCGAATGCCGCAGCGAGCCCGGCTCCCAACGGCAGACCGGCCCAGACGGGCAGCCCCCAGTGCGTGGACGCGATCGCGTAGGCATACGCGCCCACCGCGTAGAACGCGGCATACCCCAAATCCAAGAGCCCCGCAAAGCCCACCGTAATCTGCAGCCCCAGCGCCAACACGACGTAGAGCCACGCGAGCGTCAACACGTCCAACACATAATTGTTGAGCGCGAGCGGCGCCGCCAACAACACCGCGAGCCCCAGCCCCGCGAGGGCGTGCGACCGGCCCCTCGCCAGCGCGACACCCCGCGCCCAGACCGGTCCCGCAATCGCCCCCACCCGTTCCCAAGGCGCGCGCCCCAGCCCCACCGCGAGCAACGCCACCAGCGCTGCGCCCGCCGCGAGCCGCCCCCCGCCCAGCGGCCACAGCAACACACCAATGAGAATCGCCCACCCCACCGGAGCCCAAATGGGTTTTCTAATAGTCATCAGTCGTTCATCATTTCCATATCAAATTGACCGCTTTGGCCGACAAGACGGCCGCGAATGCAAGGCGGAGCGAAGTCTCGCGCGCGGAGCGTACTGCTGTACGCGAGCACGCGAGACGAAGCGACAACGCAGCAGGCGCGGCCGTATCGTCGGCCAGTCACACCTTGTCAGGGATGCGTTCGCCCATCAGCCCCGTCGGCCGCACCACCAACACCCCGATCAAAATCACAAACGCGATCACGTCTTTATATTCATTCGACAGATACCCCGCGCCCAATCCCTCCAAGACGCCGAGCAATACGCCCCCCAGCATCGCCCCCGGCACATTGCCGATGCCGCCCAGCACCGCCGCGGTGAAGGCTTTGAGCCCCGCCGTGTAGCCGATGAAGAAATTGACGACGCCGTAGTAGAGCCCCACCATGACACCGCCGACCGCCGCCAGCAGCGAGCCGATCACGAACGTGGCGGTGATCACGCGGTCGATGGGCACGCCCACCAGGCCGGCCATGAGGGGGTCCTGGGCCGTCGCGCGCATCGCGAGGCCCAGGCGGGTGCGACGGATCATCAGGTGCAGGCCCGCCATCAAGGCCCCAGAAACCAGCACGATCCCGAGCTGCAGGATGCTCACGGAGGCCCCGCCGATCTGGATGGCGGATGGTTCGCCGAGGGAGGGAAAGACTTTGTCGCCGGAACCCTGGGTGAGCATCACCACGTTTTGCAAGATGATCGAGACCCCGATCGCCGAAATCAACGGTGCCAGCCGGTGGGCGCGGCGCAACGGCCGGTAGGCCACGCGTTCCACCGTGGCGCCGACCGCCCCGCAATAGACCGCCGCCGCGAGGACCGCCAGGATCAGCGACGCGACAGGCGCGGTCTGGGTCCAGCCCCAGGCGGTAAACAGTGCCAGCGCGAGGACGCCGATATACGCGCCCAGCATGTAGATCTCGCCGTGTGCGAAGTTGATCAACTGCAAAATGCCGTAGACCATGGTGTAGCCCAGCGCCACCAGCGCGTAGACGCCGCCGAGGGTCAGGCCGTTGATGAGTTGTTGGAGGAACATAGCGAGCGATCAGCCGCCTAAACGATGCGAAGAGCCACGCCCTCCCTTGCCCTCCCCCCTTGAGGGGGAGGGGAGGGTGGGGGGCGCATTGTCATCCTTTGAAAAGCTGTTCACCCGTGAGCCGTGAGCTAACCCGGGGTCCAAAACGGCTCGAATTGACCCTGTTTCACGGTCCACACCACGTAGGGCGCATTGAGCACGTCGCCCTTGGCGTCGAAGCGGATCTCGCCCTGCGCGCCCTGGTGCGTCGTGCTGCGGATCGTCTCCGCCACGGTGGGTCCGTCCGTGATCTGGGCTTGGTCGATCGCCGCGATCAGAAGATTCGCGGCGTCGTAGGCGTAGATGGAGTATGGACCGTGGGGTCCGAATCGGTCGTGGTACTTCTGGAGAAAGGTCTGCGAGGCCGGGAGAGCGGAGGGGTCGGGACCGAAGGTCAGATACGTCCCCTCGGCGGCCGGTCCGGCGATCTCGAGAAACTTCTGATCGTAGGTGCCGTCGCCGACCAGGAACGGCGCCGACATGCCCAACTCGCGGGCCTGACGGACCAGCAGCGCCGCTTCGGGATAGATCCCGCCGAAGAAGATGAGGTCGGGTTTCGCGCGTTTCACCGTCGTCAAGACCGCGCGGAAATCCTTGTCGCCCTGGGTGACGCCGCTGGTAAAGACGATCCGGTGCCCGTCGCCCAGCGCCCGCTGAAACTCCTGGGCCAGTCCCTGGCCGTACGTTGTCTTGTCATGGAGAATCGCCACCGCCGCGCCGGCGAGCCGCTCGCGCACGAAGCGCGCCGCGAGCGGGCCCTGCTGATCGTCGCGGCCGCAGACCCGGAACACCGTGGGGAAGCCCTGCTCGGTGAGTTGCGGGTTGGTCGAGGCGGGGGTGATCATCACGGTTTTGGCCTGATGATAGACGCCGGAGGCGGGAATCGACGCGCTGGAGTTCCAATGGCCGATCACGCCCGCCACGCCGGAATTGACGAACTTGTTGGCGACCGCGACCGCCTGTTTGGGGTCGTGCTGATCGTCCCCCACCTGCAGGACG
>JBDSOK010000219.1:0-4576 GCA_039914845.1 Nitrospiria bacterium
GTGGTACCTCCGGCGCTACCCCGAAACCGAGAGCGCATGGAGCACCGCGGCCCAGAATCTTCCGCCCGGGAGCGAAGACGCGGAATTCGTCAAAGCGGCGCTGGTCAAACTGCGTGCCGGAGCCCCCCCTTTTTAGCCCTGTCTTGCTGTTCAGCTTGACACACCGTCCGAACCGTTCTTATCATCCAATTGAGTACCTGAGCCGTTGGCGCATTGGCGCCGGGGTAAATTGTTCCACCTGGGAATATGGTGTGCGCCCTCGATCGCTCGAACATGTCACTCGTCCACTACCACAAGAAGCGCACATTCTCCACCACACCCGAGCCGCGCGGTTCGCAGGGCGAGTTCGACCGCGGATCGCGGTTCTCGGTCCAAGAACATCATGCCCGCCGCCTGCATTACGATCTGCGGCTGGAGCACGACGGGGTCCTCAAATCCTGGGCGATTCCCAGGGGATTGCCCGAGCAAACCGGTGTGCGCCGTCTCGCCGTTCAGACTGAGGACCATCCCCTCGACTATCTGACCATCCGACGGATCATGCCGCGCTCACGATGGATCCCGTGCCGGACGGACCGATCAAGCCGTCGGCCGTTCGGAATACGCCGGCACGCCGGCACAGGTAAACGGAGGACGCTGTGGCCATTCGGCCGTTATGGAAAGGCTCGATCAATTTCGGGCTGGTCAATATTCCGGTGAAGCTCTATGCCGCCACCGAGGAGAAGAGCCCCAAGCTCCACTATCTCCACGACAAGGACCACGCGCGCGTCCAGTATCGGCGCGTGTGCACCCTTGATCAAGAGGAGGTGGCGTGGGAGCACTTGGCGCGCGGCTTCGAGTTCAGCAAGGATCGCTACGTCGTCCTTGAAGATCACGACTTCGAAGCGATTCCCAGCACCAAGACGATCGACCTCATGACCTTCTCCCAGATGGAGGAGATCGATCCGATCTTGTTCAACCGGGGGTACTATGTGGCCCCGGAGCAGGCCGCCGCAAAGCCCTATGCCTTGTTGCTGGAGGCCATGCGGCGGAGCCACACTGTCGCGATCGGCAAAATCGCCTTTCGCGAAAAAGAGCATCTGGCCCTCCTTCGTCCCATGGGCCAAGCCCTGATCATGGAAACCATGTTTTATCAGGACGAAGTGCGGGCCATGGACCGGATAGACGAATGGGGCGCCATGCCCTCATTGGCGGCGCGAGAAATCGAGATGGCGGTTCAGATCGTGAACAACCTCACCGCCCCCTTCGATCCGTCGGCCTATCGCGACGAACATCGCGAGCGGCTGATGGAGGTGATTCGCAAGAAAGTCGAGGGCGAGCAGATCGACGCTGCCCCGGGTCGACCAACGGGCCAAGTGATCGATCTGATGGAAGCACTTCAGGCCAGTATTCAGCAGACGCAACGCAGCACACGGCGGCCGGCGCAGGAAGCGGCTCCGGCCAAACGACGCAAGAAGGCCGCCTGATACCGGGCGCCCGTATTCACATGACACTCATCCGGGAGTCGGCCATGGCCGATTCCCCGCCCATGAAGGAGTATGCAATGCCTGAGAAACGAGGATTCGCGTCGATGGACCAACAGAAACAGCGGGAGATTGCCAGTAAGGGGGGCAAAGCCGCGCATCAGAAAGGCACCGCCCACGAATTCACGCCCGAAGAGGCTCGCGAAGCCGGACGCAAGGGGGGCGAGGCGGCTCATCAGAAGGGCACCGCCCACGAATTCACCACGGAAGAGGCTCGTGAAGCGGGTCGCAAGGGTGGCGAGGCCGCCCATCAGCGCGGGACCGCCCACGAATTCACCACGGAAGAAGCCCGCGAAGCGGGTCGCAAAGGGGGCGAGGCTCGCCGCAAGGCCGCCTGATTCCCAAATCGATGCGTGATCGGCCGCGACGCCATCCGGGCGTCGCGGCCGATTGTTTACAGGCTGCCGAAAAAGCCCGCGTGGGGGTTGCTCGAAGGGGGCGCGGGAGAGCAGGGTGCGGACTGTTTCAGCACCCTGTTAGAACCAGGCCAGGAGATAATAGAGGGCGGTCTCAAGCACCTTTCGAACCGGGTGGCGGCGGCGCCATTCCGCGGGAACGATTTCGCCGCTCTGCCGCAAGTCGTCACGAAACATGGCCTCCATCGCGGCGGCGAATACGCCGTCACGTATCATGACGTTGGCCTCCAGGTTATAGAAAAAACTCAGATAATCCATGTTGTAGGATCCCACCGTACTCCACATCCCGTCGATCACGGCGGTTTTCGCATGGAGGACCGGTCCCCGCCACTCGAAAATACGAACGCCCCACTGCAGGAGTTGGTCATACAATGCGCGGCCGGCGTAATCGACCACGCGGACGTCGGATCGTGCCGGCACCAAGATCAGCACGTGGACTCCCCGCCGTCTCGCCATTTTCAAGGCCCAGAGGATTCGGGGCGGGGGAACGAAATAGGAACTCGTCAGATAGATGTGGGAGCGCGCCCGACGGATCGCGTCGAGATAGGAGCGCTTGATCGGATTGCGCCGTCTCCGGCCCCATGACGCCGCCACCGCGACGGTGGAATCGCCGACGGCCGGGATGGGTGAACGACCCTCGCCCCACCTGTCCCCCGTAGACGCCGGGTTCTTGCTCCAGGTTCGCAGAAAGATCCGTTGAAGAATGCCGACTGCGGGGCCTTCGATCCTGACCTGGGTGTCCCGCCACCCGCCGCCCCCCCGGCCGGGGTCGGCATACTCATTCCCGATGTTCATGCCGCCGACGAAGCCCACCCGGTCATCCACGATCAAGAGCTTCCGGTGGTCTCGACGCTTGAGCCGCCAACCGGGATTCCAGGGCGACAGCGGATGATATTCAAACACGTCCACCCCGGCGGCGGCCATCGCGGCGAATACCTCCCGAGGTGTCGTCAGCGAGCCCAACGCGTCATAGATCAGTTTGACCGACACTCCGTGCCCGGCCTTGTCGCACAAGGCGCGAATGAATTGACGGCCGGTATCATCGCCTCGGAAGATGTAGGTTTCGAGATGAACGGAGCGGGTGGCGCCCTCGATCGCGTGGAGCATGGCGGGGACGATCTCCGCCCCGTCCTTGAGGAGCGTCAGGCGATGGCCGCCGATCCATCGACGGGATCCCTCGCCGAACAAGGATCGCATAACCGTACTCTACCACAGCCTCCACAAGGGCTGCTCCGCTTTACAGACCTCCACCGGACGTTACACTCTGGACGCGCGGAGACGAGATGATCAGTCGAGTATGGTCGTGGGAACGGATGGCCGGCATGTTCTGGGCGGGAACGGTCGCGGCCGTCTATCTGCTGGGGGGATTCGAGCGCATCGAGTTGATGTCCTACGACTGGCGAATGCGGCTCTTCGCCGCCCCCCCCGCCGACCGCATCGTCATCGTCGCAATCGATAATCCGAGCGTGAAGGAGTTGTCGATCTGGCCCTGGCCCCGCAGCCTTCACACACGGATGGTGGAGACGCTGGTCGGCGCCGGAGCGAAAGCCATCGCCTTCGATATCGATTTCAGCACGTCGCGGGATGCCGACGACGATGCGCGGTTTGCACGGAGTGTGCGGCGCGCCGATCGCGTGGTCATTCCGGCATTTCAGGACGGCCGGGCGCTCGAGACCGGCGTGCTGGTCGAATACGCGAATCTACCCTATCCCGCTCTCCACCATGCGGCCCGAGCCGTCGGATCGATCAACATTCCGATCGATCCCGACGGGGTCATCCGGCGCAGCCCGATCACCTCCACGATTCTGGGCGAAACGGGATGGAGCTTCGCGGTCCAGGTGGCGCGGGTGTTCCTCGATGTCGACCGGTCACCCAGACCGAACGACTTTCACGAAGGGCTGGGGATCGGCGCGGCCCGCCTGGGGAATGGGCCGGTTTCCTACATTCGTTTCTTCGGTGGGCCCTCGACATTCCCCTCGGTCTCTTACGCCGATGTCGTGGCCGGGCGTGTCGATCCGGCTCTCTTCAAGGGGAAAATCGTCCTCATCGGTGCGACGTCTTTAGAGCTTCAGGACCTCCGTTCCACTCCCTTTCCCGGACTCATGGCCGGCGTCGAAATTCAGGCCAACACGGTCGAAACCCTGCTCGCCGGGGTCGGGTATCGGCGCACCGGGCGGTGGGAAATCCTGACCGGGATGGCCGGCATCGTCCTGTTGTGGACCATCGTCCCGATGGTGGTTCACCTTCGGCCTCAACGCAACCGCCGACGGCGCGCGGCCGCGATCGGCGTCGCCGGCGGCATGGTGCTTGGCGTGATCGGCGTGGGGGCGATATGGAGCTTTCACGCCCTCTGGTTCATGGACGCGATTCCGCTCGCCGCAACGGCGTGTGGACAGGTTGTCACGTCGCTGATCGCGGGCTATATCTCGGCCGAGCGTCGGATCGAGTTTCAGTCGGAGAACTTGCAGGCTCTCTACCGCATGGGGGAAGAAACCCGATCCGTCACATCCGTCGATCGGTTGGCGGATCTGCTCTTGACTCAGACGCGTCACCTCCTGGCCGTCGATCGGCTGGGAGTCGATCTGTGGGACCTGACCGCGACGCCGCAACGGGTGTTTCGCGATGCCCGCGGCTCCCATC
>JBDSOK010000263.1:0-3182 GCA_039914845.1 Nitrospiria bacterium
CGGATGGCGGGCCGTAAGTCACCGCCCGCGTTGTCATGGGGGTCAGAGTACTTTTTCTTGACACCCCTGCGTGCGCTCCCGTAAGATCCCGTCCATTCTCGTGGAGTGGCCCTCATGGCCCGCCGCCTCCGCCTCGCCGTCCCCGCGCTTCCCCACCACGTCAACGATGGAATGGATTATGGGGACGAACGAACTGCGGCGTTTACATCGGGTGTGTCGGTCAGTTCTGAGAGGGCGGCGTACAGTTCGGCGATTTCGTAAGGTTTCGTCAGCCGACCGCGGAAGCCGTATTTTTGATGCTCTGCCATCACGGGGTCGTCGGAGTAGCCGCTCGAGACGATCGCCTTCACCCCGGGATCAATCTTCAGCAGGTGTTCGATGGTTTCTTTGCCGCCCATCCCGCCCGCTATCGTGAGGTCGAGGATGACACTGTGGAAAGGGAGCCCTCGCTCGATCGCCGTGCGGTAGCGTTCGAGTGCTTCGGCTCCGTGCCGCACGCACTCTACCTCGTAGCCGGCGTCGTGCAACAATTCTTTGATGAAGCCGCGGATGGCCTCGTCGTCATCCATAAAGAGGACTCGTCCCGTGCCCTTCAACGAAGGCAGTCGATGGGGCCGATCGGTTACGGGCCCCGTCGATGCCGGAAGATACACGGAACACGTCGTGCCGCGTCCCGGGTTGGACTCGACGCTGAGATGGCCTTTGTGTTTGGCGATAATGGTGTGAGACGTGGTCAGGCCGAGGCCGCTGCCCTTTGCCTTGGTCGTAAAGAAGGGATCGAAGATCTTCGAGAGATGTTCCATCGGGATTCCGACGCCCTGATCCGCAACCGCCATCCGGACATAGCGGCCCGGCGGAAGCGGAAGTCCGTCTGCCGACCCGACCAGAATATTTTCCGCCGTTATCGTGATGGTCCCTCCGCCGGCCATGGCCTGTTGGGCGTTGATCACCAAATTGTTGATCACTTGGTTGAGTTGGCCCTCATCGGCCTCCACCGCCCACAGATCGGGCCGTAGGAAAAACCGAGACTCAACGTTCGACCCGCGCAGCGCAAAATTCACCCAGTCTTCCAACATGCCGCCGATCGCACACGTCGTGATGACCGGCGATCCGCCGCGCGCGAAGGTTAGCAGTTGCTGGGTAAGGCTTTGGGCGCGAAAACACGCTCGTTCCGCATCCGAGATGCGGGCGTAGGTCTTCTGGGCGGGGTCGAGTGAATGTTTGGAAAGGTAGAGATTCCCGACAATCGCCGTCAGCAGGTTGTTGAAGTCGTGGGCGATCCCCCCGGCCAGCACGCCGATCGACTCGAGTTTGCTGCTCCGCAGGAATTCCTCCTCGGCGCGCTTACGCGCGGTGATGTCTGTGGTCATCCCGACCCACTCTCGGATCGTTCCGTCGCCGTTGAAAACGGGGATGGCGCGTAAGGTGTTCCAACGCCAATCGCCGCTGATATGCCGGACGCGAAACTCGGTTTGCATCAACGTTCCGCCGGCGACGACTTGGCGCCATTGGGACGCGACACGCTCCCGATCGTCGGGGTGAAACACGTCCAACCATCCCCATCCCTTCCACTCGTCATACGTTTGGCCGGTATAGGCGCGCCAGGACGGGGAGTCTGCAATCGTTTCACCCTGGGCATTCGTCGTCCACACGATTTGGGCGGAGGCGTTGACGAGGGCTCGAAAACGCTCGTCGTTCTGTCGTATTTCGTCCTCGGCTCTGCTCTTCTCGATCGCGAGCGCGGCGAATTGTCCCAGTTGGAGCAGAATTGACTCGTCCTCCTCGGAAAATTCGCCCTCGTGTTTATCGGAGACTTGAATGAGTCCGATATTTCGCCCCTCGCTGATCAGCGGCACGGCCAGCCAGCCCCGCATCGGAGGATGCCGGTGTCCTTTTGCCCCGAAACCGCGCCAAGCCGGGTGGGCTTCGAGTTCAGTTTGGGTGAGGCGCAACGGCTTGTTGAGCCGACAGACCAGGGAGTAGATGCCTGACCCGTCGGGCTTTTCGTCGTAGGAGCGGTATTGTTCGTACTTGGGCGACAGTGACACCGCGCTGATCGTTTGACGCCAGTCGGCCGACACCGTCAGGCTCGTCACGGCCTGGTGGGCGCCGATAATGTTCCGGGCTTGCTCCGTGATGGCTTGGAGTCGCTGCTCGAGCGTGGGGGCGGCCGCAATCGTCAATGAGGCGTGTGTCAGGGCTTGGAGTTGCCGGAGATACTTGAGGGTATTCGCCTCGCTGTCGCGTAAGGCTTGCAGGAGATGCGTGTTTTGAACGGCCGTGGCGGCCTGGCGGGCCCCGACGTTGAGGATCAGCTGGTGAACCGCTGTCGGCGAGCGGCTCTCGTCGAACGCGGCGGCAATCACCCCCAGCTCGGCATCAGGGCCCAGCGCCCGCACCGACACGCGCAGTTGGCCGGATCCGGATGGATGAGGGCAGAGCAGGAGATCATCCGGATCGTTCTCGCGCGCCCACTTCAGAATCGTCGAACCGATTCGTTCGGCAAGATCCGCACTTGTTTGGTGCCGGTCGGTCTGCGCCACACTAAGAGGCGGCCTTCCCATGCCGTCGGAAAACGATACGTACACAAACTCGGGGTCGAGAATCGTGTACAAGGAGGCTGCCAGGCTTTCGGCGATCCGCAGCGGATTCGCCCCCGACCACAGGGCCGGCAAGGTCGAAAGGGCGACCACGTCGCGCAGACACTGGCTGAGGGCGACGTCATCTGTTATCTCGACTTTTGCGAACATGGTCGTTCGGCGGTGCGTTCGGTCCCGTGAAAACGGTTAGTGGCTGTGGGAGGGTTGATCCGCCCGCCGACCCTGTTTCGTTTTGCGTAGGCTGAGTTCAGCGAGAAATTCGTCCGGCGGTATGAACAGCGGATTCTCCTGAAGCACGCCGCCGAGAATGACCATGGGATGCGTACGCAAAATGTCCATCACGACACTCCCACTGTGCCGATTGACGTCATAGGTACACACGATCGGATCGGGATACTTGGGCAGGACATAGTTGAGCTTGGTTTCATACTCGATGATGTCGGTCACGCCCGGAACGTTTTCCAACGCCCACTCCATGTTGCCCATCAGACGGGTCAACTGGTATTTCTCGCGGTTGGCATCCAGCACCCCTTGGAGAGTGGCGACCATCCGGTCGCTGTCGAAGTAGCCGTCTTTGAGGTA
>JBDSOK010000265.1:0-5023 GCA_039914845.1 Nitrospiria bacterium
GACGCCGCGAAATCGAATTTCTTTGCCAATATTTCCCACGAACTGCGCACGCCGCTCACATTGATTTTGGCTCCGATGGAGTCATTGCTCAAACGAGAGAGCGGTCCACTCGCCGATGTGCACCGCCAGCATATCGAGATCATGTACCAAAATGCGCTACGACTTCTCAAACAGATCAATAGTCTCTTGGACCTCGCCAAACTCGATGCGGGGAGAATGAAGCTTCTCTACCGATGTGGCGATCTGGCCGCATTCTTCCGTGGGCTTGTCGCTTCAGTGACCCCGATGGCTGAAAAAAAACACCTCACTCTCATCGGCTACGAAGATATATCGCTGCCCTCGAAGGTCTATTTCGATCATGATCAACTCGAAAAGGTCGTGCTGAATCTTATTTTTAACGCGCTTAAATTCACCCCATCCGGCGGACGCATCGACCTGCGGTGGGGGTTATCTTCGGAGGGAGAAATTCAGGTCCAGATCATCGATACCGGGATCGGCATTACGGCCGATGATCTGCCGAAGCTGTTCAAGCGGTTCTCTCAGGTCGATGCCGCGACCAATCGGCGCTACGAAGGCACGGGGATCGGGCTTGCGCTTGCGAAGGAGATTGTCGAGTTACACGGCGGCCGGATTAACGTGACCAGTGAGGTCGGGCGCGGGACGACGATGACGGTGGTCATCCCGCTACGCATTGAACCGTCTGAACATGACGGGGACCTCGATTCTACCGCCCACTCTCTACAGCCGATTGATTGGACGCAGGAATTACATGCCGCGGCCGAGCACCAACAGCTGACCGCCGGGTTGAGCGAGCCGTTGGTTCTGTCTAATGAAGGGCTTTCGCCGTCCAATGGGGTACAAGTCCTCGTGGTCGAAGACAATCACGATATGCGGGAGTTTATCGCGTTTCAGCTTCAAGGGGACTATCGGGTGTTAAAGGCAAATAACGGCGTGGACGGCGTGCGAATGGCCATGGAGGCCTTGCCCGATCTGATTGTCTCCGACGTGATGATGCCCGAGAAAGATGGCTACCAGCTCTGCCGGGAAATTCGCGGGGATGCCAAGACGATGCACATTCCCATCATTCTGTTGACCGCGCGGGCCGATATGGCGATGAAGATCGAGGGCTTGGAGCATGGGGCGGATGATTATCTGACCAAGCCGTTTAACGCCCAGGAGCTTCGCGCCAAGATCAAATCGTTGCTGGCGCTCCGCCAATTGGAACGTGAAATTCAGCAACGGAATGAGGCGCTCGAAGCTGCGCTTGCGGAATTGAAGGCGACGCAGTCGCAGTTGGTGCAGTCGGAAAAGATGGCGGGTCTCGGGCTGTTGGTGGCGGGGATGGCCCACGAGATCAACAATCCCATCAATTTCGCCAAGAATAGTTTGACGATTCTCGAGCGGGCCTGGGCCGAACTCAAGCCCCTGCTTGCGGACGACGCCCAGCGGGAGACGATCGAGGATCTGGATGCGTCGGTGGGTATCGTGAGAACGGGAGTTCAGCGTACCGAGCAGATCGTGACGCAACTCAAGGTCTTTGCCCGGAAGGATCAGGGTATGGCCGTGCGATGTCCCGTTCAAGAAGGGTTGGAATCGACTCTGCGGTTGATTCGCCCGACGGTCGAGTCCGGGGTGATTGTACGCACGGATTTCCAGGCCACCGGATGGATCAGCGTGATTCCAGGGAAACTCAATCAGGTCTGGATGAATCTATTGCAGAACGCGATTCAGGCGGTGGGCTCGTCCGGGGAGGTGTGGGTGACTTCGCGCGATCACGAGCATGTGGTGTCGGTGTCGGTCCGGGATACCGGTTCCGGTATTAAACCCGAGCATGTGTCCAAGTTGTTCGAGCCGTTCTTTACGACGAAACCGGTGGGGCAGGGCACGGGCCTCGGTCTTTCGGTCAGCTATCAGATCATCCAGGATGCCGGCGGACGCATCGAGGTGAAGAGCGAGGAAGGACACGGCGCCGAGTTTACGGTATTCTTACCGCGTGTTGCGGCGTTGGAACAGGTTGCATAGCTGTCGATCACGGAGAGGCGTCGATGTTTGAGGATCTGAATTACAAGGCCTATCCCATTCTGTACGTGGACGATGAACCGTACGCTCTCGACACGCTGCAACGCCAGTTCAAACACGAGTTCACGATCTTGACGGCGGCCACCGCCGCGGCTGGTTTGGATATTCTCGAGGAGCGCGAGATCGCGCTGGTCCTCTCCGATCAGCGGATGCCCGATATGGTCGGGACCCAGTTTTTGGCCCGGGTGCGGGCGGCCTATCCCGATTCGGTCCGTATGCTGCTCACCGCCTACTCCGATCTGGAGAGCGTGGTGGATGCCATCAATCTTGGCAATGTCTGCCGGTATCTCACCAAACCCTATGATGAGCGGGAAGTCCGGATGGCCTTTCGGGAAGGGATCGAGCGCTATGTGTTGGTCCGTGAGCGCGATCGTCTCTACGCCGAGAAGATGGAGACGATGAAGCGTATCGCCCGGGCCAATCGCCTCAGCGCGGTGGGCACGCTGGCGGCGGGACTGGCCCACGAGATCAACAACCCGTTGGTTCCCATCTCGACGTTTCTCCAAATGCTGCCCGCCAAGCGGCGGGAGGCCCAAGAGGACTCGGAATATTGGGGGGCGTTGTATGACGTGACGGTCAAGGAGGTGGAGCGGATCCGCGGGCTCATTCGGCAACTGCTCACCTACGCGAAATTCAGCGGGGACGCTGAGCTGGAGCTTGAACCGACGGACCTGACCGCCCTCATTCGGCAGATGGCGGTTTTTCTCGATCCGCAGGCCCGATCGCGCGGCGTGATCATCGCCGTCGTGCCCGATGCCGCGCTCCCTCCGCTTGTTCTGGATGCCGAGCGCATCAAACAGGTCTTCCTCAATTTAATGTTGAACGCGATCCAGGCGATGCCCAAGGGCGGGTCGCTCACCGTGACGACCCGAGCGGTCACGCAGCGATCCATGGCGTACGCCGAGATTCGGATCGCGGATGCGGGTACCGGCATCGCGCCCGAGCATCTGGAAAAACTCTTCACCCCCTTCTTCACGACGAAGGGACATGAGGGCAGCGGATTGGGTCTTCTCACCTGCCATCAGGTGGTCGACGAGCACCGCGGCACGATCACGGTCGAATCGGAAGTCGGCCGCGGGACCACCTTTCTCCTCACGCTTCCCGTCGATCCCCGCCTGCACGAACGCCGGCGGGGCACACGACGCTTGGATGACGACCCGCCGCTCCCGCTCGCTGCCTGATCGGTTCCGATTCGGTTGATCTTTGATGGAGCCTTTCCTATAATGGCTCCGATTTTCGAGAGATCCGTGTGCGCCGAGATGGTCGAGGTCCCACAGCACTCCGTCCCGTCATCATCACTCCCGGGTTTATCAAGCCCGCCGAGGGATCGGCGCTCATTGAAATGGGCGAGACCAAGGTCGTGTGCACCGCCACGATCGAGGATCGCGTGCCGCCGTTTCTGAAGGGCAAGGGGACCGGGTGGGTGTCCGCCGAATATGCGATGCTGCCTCGGGCCACCGCGGAGCGCACGCAGCGGGAGCGGACGAAGGTCGGTGGGCGGACGCAGGAGATTCAGCGCCTGGTGGGTCGGTCGTTGCGCGCGGTGGTGGATTTTACCAAGATGGGTGAACGGACCATTTGGATCGATTGCGACGTCATCCAGGCGGACGGCGGCACGCGAACCGCCTCGATCACCGGCGCCTTTGTGGCGTTGGTCATGGCCTGTTGCAAGGGCATCGAGATGGGCGCCTGGAAGAGCATCCCGGTGATCGACTATGTCGCCGCGGTGAGCGTGGGCAAGGTGGATGGCGAGGTGATGCTTGATCTGGCGTACACGGAAGATTCCACCGCGGAGGTGGACATGAATGTGGTGATGACCGGTTCGGGCGGTTTTGTGGAGGTACAGGGTACCGCCGAACGCGCGCCATTTTCCGCGGCGGATTTAGCCGCGCTGACGGGTCTGGCTACCTCGGGGATCACCGAACTGATCGGGTATCAAAAGGCCGCGATCGGGCCGGCGTGGTCCCGCTAACGCCGTTGGCCGCGGCTGCCGACGTGTCGATCGACCGCCTCGTCATCGCGACCACCAACCAGGGAAAGATCCGCGAGATTCGCGCCGTGCTGGGCGATCTTGGTCTGACGATCGTTGCCCAAAGCGACTATGGAGCGCTCCCGCCGGTTCTTGAGGATGGGAAGACGTATGCCGCGAACGCGGTGAACAAGGCGACCGCCATTGCTTCGCGATTCGGGGTGACGGCGCTCGCCGACGACTCGGGGTTGGAGGTCGACGCCTTGGGTGGCGCGCCCGGTCTTCTCTCGGCCCGCTTCGCCGGTCCCCACGCCACCGACGGCGAAAACCGCCGGCTCCTGCTCGATCGCCTGCGCGGGGTGCCGGTCTCCCGTCGCGGCGCGCGGTTTCGCTGTGCCCTCGCGCTGGTTGACCCGTCCGGCGTCGTGCGCGTGGCGGAAGGACTCGTTGAAGGCGTGATCAGGGACCACGAGGCGGGATGCGGCGGGTTTGGATATGATCCGGTGTTCGAACTCCCGGATCGCGGACTGACCTTTGCCGAGTTGACCGACGACGAGAAGAACCGCATCAGCCACCGCGGCCGCGCCCTGGCGAAGGTTCATGCTATGCTCTTGGCGGAGTTGAAAGCCGAAGGCTGAACGAAGACACGGCACTGTCCGTTCAACGTGAGAAAACGGGGCGTAGCGCAGCTTGGTAGCGCACCTGCCTTGGGCGCAGGGGGTCGCTGGTTCAAATCCAGTCGTCCCGATTTTTTAAAGACGAAGGGGTGAGGGGGCGAAGGGGGAATGGGCGCAACGCTCTGTCACCCCTCACCCTTTCTCCGGCTCTCCCTCTCGTTTTGACTCAAGCACGCGCCTGTAGCTCAGTCGGATAGAGCAACAGCCTTCTAAGCTGTGGGTCGCCCGTTCGATTCGGGCCAGGCGCGCTCCGAAACCAACGAGGTCATGAGACGAGTCAATCGTACGGCACAGCGGG
>JBDSOK010000266.1:0-5171 GCA_039914845.1 Nitrospiria bacterium
AATTCCATAATCCGCACGGAGCGCGGACGCCCGCTGAAAGGCATCGATCGCGTCGTCGAACCGGGCTTCGGACATCGCGATCATGCCGTCTCGATTGAGGCCGTAGGCCTCCTCGTCGACCTCGGAGGCCCCGCCGATCGACGATCCGAGCAGGAGACCGAGAAGCGCCCCCGTTGCGAGGCGTCGAGACCGCCCGTCTCTCACCCGAAAACCACCGTTCGATTGCGATAGACCAAGAGACGGTCCTCAAGATGCCATCGCACGGCCCGGGCCAGGACGGCCTTCTCGATGTCTTTGCCTTTGCGAATCAAGTCGGGCACGCCGTCGCGATGGCTGACGCGGGCCACATCCTGTTCGATGATCGGGCCCTCGTCGAGTTCGTCGGTGACATAGTGCGCGGTCGCGCCGATGATTTTCACCCCCCGTTGGGCCGCCTGATCGTACGGTCGTCCGCCGATGAACGCGGGCAAAAAACTATGGTGAATATTGATGATGCGGCCGGGGTAGCGGGCCACGAACGGGCCGCTCAAAATCTGCATATACCTGGCTAAGATAATCAGGTCCACCTGTCCCTCCAGGCGCATGAGGAGTTCCTCCTCCCGCTCGCGTTTGGTCGCCGCGGTGATCGGAAAGACGGCATAGGGGAGTCCGAAGCCCTCCACCACGGGTTTGAGATCGGGATGGTTGCTGACGACGAGGGGGATGGTCATCGCCAACTCGCCCGCCTTCCAGCGCCAGAGGAGATCCACCAGGCAATGATCCAGGCGCGAGACAAAGATCGCGACACGCTTCTTCTCGTTCGCAAAATGCACGGTGACCTGCATCTCGAACGCGTGCGACAATCGCTCGACCGCGGCGGCCAACCCGACCCGGTCGACCGGCTCGGGCAGGTCGAATTCCACCCGCATGAAAAAATCGCCCCCCCTCGGATCCGTCGTGTGTTGATCGGATTGGATGATATTCCCGCCCACGGTGAAGATCGCCTCCGCGATGGAGGCGACGATACCCGGACGGTCGTGACACGAGAACAACACGCGAACGATGGCCATGCTTCCTCCTCAGTCTGGCGAAATTATAGAGTGAAATGCCGCCCGTTGTCTTCCCGCCCGCAAGTCGATAGAATACCCCTCCGATGCAACGGGAACCTGCGATGACGACCGATGAAGCGCCGCTGGACGCGTACCGTATCCGCAAAGAACCCTTCTACCTCCCCGTTCGCGACGAAGTGACGCTGTTCGAACTGGCGGCGCGAGGGAAAACGCCGGTGATGCTCAAGGGCCCGACCGGATGCGGGAAGACGCGCTTCGTCGAACATATGGCCTATCGCCTCAATCGCCCGCTCATCACCATCGCGTGCCACGAGGACCTGACCGCGTCCGACCTCGTCGGGCGGTATCTCCTCAAGGGCGACGACACGGTCTGGGCCGATGGTCCGCTGTCGCTGGCCGTCCGGCACGGCGCGATCTGCTACCTCGACGAAATCGTCGAAGCCCGCAAGGATACGACGGTCGTCATCCATCCCCTGTCGGATGCGCGTCGGATTCTCCCGGTGGAAAAACGGGGAGAAGTCATCGCCGCGCACGACGAGTTTCTGCTGGTGATCTCCTATAACCCCGGCTACCAGAGCCTGGTCAAAGAACTCAAGCAGAGCACCAAACAGCGGTTCCTGGCGCTGGAGTTCGACTATCCGCCGGCCGAGGTCGAATCCCACATCGTCCAGCGCGAGGCCGGCATCGGCGAAACCACCGCGGCCTCATTGGTCAAGCTCGCCGAAAAGGTTCGGAACCTCAAGCATCATGGGCTTGACGAGGGCGTAAGCACCCGGCTCCTCATTTACGCCGGCAATCTCATTCGCGAAGGCATCGCGCCTGCGGTCGCCTGCCGCGTGGCCATCGCCCAACCGCTCACCGACGACGCGGATATGCAGCGCGCGATCGGTGAGTTGGTCTCCACCATCTTTTAGATCTTGCCTCGCAGACCGGTCAGGTCAATCCATCCCACGAGGGCAGCCGGCCGGAGGCGCGGCGTTGTCTGAGCCACCTCGCGCCGCCTTGCGCGCCCGCATCGACGTCGTGTCATCGAAGGCCGCCGCAGTCTTCGACGAGGTGGTCGGCGATGTGGCGCAGTGGGCGCCGCATGAGGTTCTGGCGGCGTGGGTCGAGCTCGGCTGCGTCATTGCGTCCGACTCCTCGGTCGCGGCGATCAAGTATTTCCGGGAGACGCCGTCCCTCCTGCGCGGGGTGACGCCGGAACGCCGCCTCGTCGCCTTGGACGTGGGACGCGTGTTCGGACGACACGCCGCCCATGCCGCGCTGGAGTACATTCGGCAGTGCCCCGTGCTGCTCGCTCGCCTGGACGATGCCGCCTTGCGGCAATGGGCGGAGATCGGAGCCGATCTGGCCCGCGAAGACTATGGAGCCGGCATCGAGTACGTGAAGGAGAGTTTCGGGATCGCCGGACTCATCCCGGTGGATCGATTCGCCCTTTGGGCCGAGATCGGGCTCCGTCTGAGCCGGGAAGACGCCGCGGTCAAAGACTACCTGGCCCTTAGCTATTTTCGATCCAGCGCCGACTGGTTGCGCGAGATCGCCGATCCCGGTCTGCGGCCGCCGCTTCTGGCCCTCGCGCTCCGCGTGGCGGCGGCCGAGGGGGCCCCCTCCGGGCAGCGGCCGGGGCAACTCACCGTCGATCTGCTCCGGTATGCCCCCGTCCTGCTGGGCTCGCTTCCCACCGACGAGACGCGGCGCGCGCTGCTTGCGCTCGGGACCCGTGTCGCCGAGCGCGCGCCGCGCATGGTCGGCGATTTTCTGCGCCACGCGCCGGAGGTCGTGCGCTGGGTCGAAGGATCGATCGCCCGATGGACCGAATGGGTCGAGGAAGGATTGGCCATCGCCGATCGCCACCTGGAGCGCGCCGAAGCCTACTTCTCGCTGCGTTCCAAGCAGGCGATCGAGGTCGCGCAGCGCCTCTCCCATGGCGTGTTTCTCCGCGAGGTGAAATCGTCGCTGACCTTCTATGCCGAGGCATTGTGCGGATGCCCGGTGGACATTCAGGCCGGTCGCGGGGCGTCCAGCGCGCGCACCGAACGGGGCGGCGTCATCACCCTTCCCGAGCGCATCACGAGGTACCGGACGCCCGAAGACAATTTCCGTTTTTACAAAGTTCTGACCTTGCATGAGGCCGGGCACCTCCAGTATGGAACGTACGAGCCGCTGTCCCCCGCGGCGATCCGATGGTTCGGCGGCGACGACCGGCCGGGCGAGGCGCCGGCGACGACCTCGCTGCTGGATCGTTTCCCCGACGCCCGCTTGGCGCAGAACCTCTGGACGATCGTCGAGGAAGCGCGCGTCGACTTTCTCCTCCGGCACGAGTATCCCGGCATTCGTCGCGACATGGATGCGGTACTCGCCGAACAATTGCGCGGCCGGCCCCCGCTCGAGACCTTGCCGCGGCGCGCCGCCATTCTGGAAGGGTTGCTGCAGCTCTCCGTCGCCGATACCGCCGAGATCCCGCTGCCGGTGCTCGACGTCGTCACGCAGGGCTACCAATTGCTGAGCCGCGTCCGCACACCCGGGGCGACGGTCGAAGACGTGCTGCGTGTGCTCTTCGAGCTCTACCCGCTGGTGGCCGAGGGCCTTTCGGAGGATACACCCATCGCCCCTGCGCCCGCCGATCAAGACCCTCAGGCGGAATTCGATCAATTGGCGATGGGCCATGCCCCGATCGACTCCTTCGCGTTCCGCGATACCTTGGCCGCGCCGCAGGTGCACACCACGCAGCACGGCGGAGAACCCGGCCGAACCGAGCCCGCCGCCTATCGTGTCGAGGATCCTCAAACCCCGCAGGGGTCACCGGCCGCACCGAATCACCCGGGCGATGACGAGACACTCCCCGCCTCCGGTCGGGGAACCGATGACGGTTTCTGGTATGACGAATGGGATGCCGTGGCGATGGAACACAAGCCGCGATGGTGCCGTGTGAAGGAGCGGCCGGCCGATGACGGAGACTCGGACGACGTGGAGGCCCTGCTGGCCGAAACACGGGGGGCGATGCGCTCACTCGTCCGCGCGTTCGAAACCATCCGCCCGGAAGCATTCCGCAAGCGACGCCGGCAGCCCGACGGGGATGAGATCGACCTCGACGCCGCGCTGGCCGCCGCCATCGAACGCCGCGCGGGACTTTCCCCCGTCGAACACTACTATCAACGGCGAGACAAGACGGTCCGCGATGTGGCGGCTGCGTTGTTGGTGGACGTGAGCGGCTCGACCGGACGGCAGATCCACACCGGCGGCCCGAAGCCCCGGCGCGTGATCGACGTGGAACGGGAAAGCCTTGCGCTCCTGGGCGCCGCGCTTCACACGCTCGGAGACGAGTATGCGATCTATGCGTTCTCCGGCCAGGGCCGGATGGATGTGGCCTGTCGCGTCATCAAGGATTTTGAGACGCCCTGGAGTCCGGCGGTCCTGCGGAGAATCGGAGGGATGCGGCCGATGGGCCAAAATCGCGATGGAGCGGCCATCCGCCATGCGACCGCCCGCCTGCACGAACGGCCGGCCGCGATCAAACTGCTGATCATCATCTCCGACGGGCGCCCCCTCGACGACGACTACGGGGCGGACTATGCGATGGACGATACCCGCTCCGCGCTGCAAGACGCCCGCGCCGGAGGCGTCAGGCCCTTCTGCGTCACGGTGGATGAGCGGGCCGATCAGTATATCGCGGCCATGTATCGGGACGTACAGTACGCCATCGTCAGCGACGCGGCGTCACTTCCCCAGCGCCTGCCACGTCTCTACCGACGATTGACCGTTTAAGAGCGGGCCAAAAATCGTTGTTCGAAGAACCAATACCGCCCTCTCGGCCCCTCCCCGCTCTTACACCCGGTACCCGGCGACGCGAAGTTGGTCGCTCCAGGCGCTCAAGGTACAGTCCAGCTCGACATATCTGGAATTTCGCAGCGGACCGGCATCCACGGCCTCGAAGCCGCTCTCGGTGATGAGATCCGCGACCACGACCTTGGCGAGCTCGTGATCGCCGCAGTAAAAAATGGTGACCATCCGCGATCCGAAGGAATGCGAGGCCGCGCGAAGCACTTGGGCGATCACGGTATTGAACGCTTTGACCACCAACGCGCCGGGAATGAGCTTGGCGATCTCTTCGGCGCCGGACGT
>JBDSOK010000303.1:0-3799 GCA_039914845.1 Nitrospiria bacterium
ATCATCGGCGGATCATACGTGACGCTGAAAAGAGGTGTCAAGGCGGGCGGGGCTCTTGCCTCATCCGTAAAACCGCTTGACAAGGCAGGACAATTTCATTAAGATCCCGCCCCGTTGAAGGGCATGCACGAATGGATTTACGGAACGCCGGAGTTGTGGTCGGAGCACTCATCGTCCTGACCTTTCCTTTCGTGTCGCGCGCGGTGGAGCGGGATGTTTCGCTGCCGCGGGTGCCGCCCGACCAATTGCCAGCGGCCAAAGCCTTGAAGAATCCCTTTCCCTCCACGCCGGAAAACATTGCCAAGGGCGACGGGCTGTTTCACGGCAAGGGAACCTGTTTTGTCTGTCACGGCGTGAACGGTCTCGGCGACGGTCCCGCGGCGGTCGGTCTCGATCCGTCACCACGCAATTTCTCGAACGCCGCGTTCCATCGCTCACGAACCGACGGCGAGCTCATGTGGGTCATCAAGAACGGGAGCGCGGGAACCGCCATGGTCCCGCTCGTCGGCAGTGTCATCGATGAAGACGATGCGTGGCTGATCATTCTGTATGAGCGCAGTTTGGCGCGGCCGGAATCCTGATCTGATCGATGAATAATCGGGTCCGATGGTCGTCTGATGGCGCGAACAGAGTTGCGCGAGGAGTTCCCGGCCTCTCGGGCGCGGGGGGGGTGCTCATCGTCCTGCTGTTGATTTCGGTCCCGGGATGGGGCTCGGACGGCGTCGTGTCGATCGTCTCCCCCAAGTCCGGTCAGACGGTGACGAACGACGTGACGGTGACGTGGACGCAGGAGAAGGCGGGCAGCGCTGACCACGTTCATGTGTTTGTCGATGGGGCCGGAATGAAGCCGGTCAAAACCGGCACCTCGACGATTGTGAGGGGCTTGGCAAACGGGATGCACGAAATCACGGTCCAGGCGTACAGCCGCGAGCACGAACCGCTCGAGGCCAAGGCCTCTGTGACCGTGAAGGTCGAATAGACCGAGGCAGTCGAGGGGTTCACTTTCATTCAACACGGGAGGAAAGATCCATGGGTAAGCGCACGGGAGTAGTCATCGCAGGTGTCGTAGGATTGGCGTTCGCCGCGGGTGTCGCGGTGGCGGCGGAGAAGGACATCAAGGTTCCCCGGGTGCCGGCCGCCGAGTTGGCGAAGGCCAAGGAAATGAAGAACCCCTTGAAACCGACTCCGGACGTTCTGGCCAAGGGTAAGGCCATCTTCGAGGGTAAAGGCACCTGCTTTACCTGCCACGGGAATTCGGGCAAAGGTGATGGACCTGCCGGAGCCGCCCTGGATCCCGCACCGCGCAATTTCGCGAATCCGGAATTCAACAAGGTCCGGACGGCCGGCGAGATGTTCTGGGTGGTCAAGAATGGCAGCCCGGGGACCGGCATGATTTCCTACAATCCCGCGATGATCAACGACGAGGAAACCTGGCAGGCGATCACCTATAGCCGCAGCCTGGGCGGCGAGAAGTAAGTCAGACGGAGCAAGGACTGGTTGTCGATGGGAGGCCCCGCAAGGGGCCTCCTTTTTTTTTGTTGAGACCTTATGGTCCGGCGGCGAGCGCCCGGAGTCGCTCGTGGACTGCCGCCCGGGCGGCCGCCTGATCCGCGGGTACGAGGTCCAAAAAGCGGCGGTATGCGGTCGCCGCCTCCTGGTGTCGCCCGACTCGATCCAGCAGCCGCGCGACCTGCAAGTGTCCCTGCGGGTTGGCCGGCGCCAGCCGCAGGGCCGCCTGAAACCATTCCAGCGCGCCGACGAGTTCGCCCCGCGCCAGGTAGAGTCCGGCCAGCGCCAGGTGGGCGTCGAGATGTTCCGGCTTGATCTCGATCGTCCGGCGATACGCGCGCAGTGCCTCGTCCGCGTGGCCCCGGTGCTGAGAGACCTGTCCCAACCCATACGCGGCCTGCGCAAGAGCGGGATCGAGCCGGACGGCGGTCTCGTACTCCGCCAGCGCCGCGTCCCAGCGGCCGGCGGCCTGGTGCACGGCGCCGAGATTATTGTGGGTGGAGGCGTCGTCGGGGTCTAAGCGCAACGAGGTGTCGTATTCGCGCCGCGCCTCATCCAACCGTCCGGATTTTTGATGGATCAAACCGAGATGATAGGCATCCTGCGCGTTCTTGGGGTCGAGCGCGCGGGCCCTGGTGAAGGCCGCGAGCGCGCCGTCCAGATCGCCGCGCGCGATCAAGGCGCTGCCGAGATTGGCGTGGGCGTCGTGAAAATCGGGATTGGCCCGAATGGCCGCCTGATACGCCTCGAAGGCTCGGTCGGGCTCGCCCCGGTCGGTGTAGGCCACGCCCAGGAGTGTGAGTGCGCGCGGATTGGCGGGCGCCTTGGCGGCGGTGTCCGACCAGAGCGAGAACTCGGTGGCCCAGACGCGGTTGCGCTCGATGGTCCACATCGTCCAGACCCCCGTCAGCAGCAGGCCGGCGATGGCGAGCCGGAGACGCACACGAGCCCCGCCGCGGCGTACAAGCCCGGCGGCCGCCACCGCGGCAAGCCACGCGGCGCCCATCGACGGCAGGTAGAGCCGGTGCTCGAACGCGAGATCGAGGGGGATCAGGCTCGACTCGGTCGCCAGGTTGAGGAAAAACCAGAGGATGCCGAACGAGACCAACGGCGCGCGGCGGCCGGCGACGATCGCCCATCCAATCACCCCCGCAATCGCGATCCACGCGATCAGCGTCGCAGGGGGATCGACCCATCCGTGCGATACTGAAAATGAATAATCGAAGGTCAGACGCGAGGGATGAGGCCAGACGAGCAGGGTGAGGTAATGAACGATGACCCGGCCTTCGGTCAACAGGTGTTCTTCGACCGTGAACCACTGCGTGGAGGATCGGTGGGCCGTCAGTTGCGCCCAGAATGATCCGCCCGTCTCGTGCTGCGCCGCGAGGACCGCCAGAGCGGCGACCGGTACCGCCAGCACGGCCACCCAGGCGAGTCTCGGTCCCAGGCCCCGCCTCACGCTCCCGCCGATCAGGCAGATCTCGATGAGCACCACCGCGAGCGGGAGCGTGGCCGCGATCTCCTTGCTCCCCAAGGCCGCGGCGGCTGCGGCGAGCGCCGCCGCCCACCACCCCCAGCGCCGAGCACCCTCGGTCGTTCGCCCCTTCAAGTACCCAATCAGCGCCAAGAGATAAAACAGCGAGGCCAGGCTGGTCATGCGCTGCACGATGTACGTCACTGCCTGAGTCTGAACCGGATGCATCGCCCAGAGCAGGGTGGCGCCCAGGGCCATGGGGACTTCCATGCCCTCGAACAACGGCCGGGCGCGGGGCGTGCGGAACGCGAGGAAGAGCATCCAATAGAGGGTGAAGGCGACCGCCGCGTGAATCGCGATATTCATCGCGTGATAACCCGCCACACGGTGTTCGCCCCAATAGTAATTCAACGCGAATGTCAGGCTCGCGACCGGCCGCCGGTGCCACGCCGCACGCCCGATCGACTCAATGCTGAGGTCGGTCAGGTGCAACGTGGGGTCGTCTTTGAACGTCAGATCGTCGAGATGGAATTCGCCGTGGAGGCTGTTGGCGTACCCAATTCCGATCAGGACGGCAATGGCGAGGATGGCGGCCAAATGCCGGAGGCGTGAGGGTACCGAGTGGCCCGGAGCAGGTTCCTGGGGAGGACTGCGCCGACTGGTATGGCGGGGTGAAGGCACCGGAGTCGCGGAATCAGCCCCGCTACGATATCGGGTCGGTGTCCCAGCGTCAAGCGGAACCAGGGGTTTTGCCGTTTTGAGGACTTTTTCCCCTGTATTTTTCAGAGAATGTCCGGAGTGTGTTTCCGGTCTCAT
>JBDSOK010000319.1:0-2939 GCA_039914845.1 Nitrospiria bacterium
CGCGGCGTCCCCGTCGATCCCGAACACCTCCTCCTCACCCCCGGCACGAGCCTCGCCTATTGGTACGCCTTTTCGGTCTTGTGCAACCCGGGCGACGAGGTTCTGACCCCGTGTCCCTCCTACCCGCTCTTTGACGACATTGCCAAACTGGCCGACGTGCGCCTGGTGCCGTATCGACTCGACGAGGTCCGCGGCTGGGCGATCGACATTGAAGACCTCGAAGCCCGGATTTCCCCACGGACGCGGGCGATCGTGCTCATTTCTCCCCACCATCCCACCGGCGCGGTGATCGGCTGCGATGAGCTGGCCGCGATCGCGGGACTCGCCGCCCGATCCGGCATCCCCATCATCTCCGATGAAGTCTTCGGCGAATTTCTCTTCGGACTGGAGGCCTTACCGCGGGCCGCCGACACCCGTGCGCCGCTCGTCATCACACTCAGCGGCTTTTCGAAGCTGTTTGCGCTTCCCGGCATGAAGTTGGGGTGGATGGCACTCTCGGGCAATGCCGCGCTCGTGGGCCCAGCCCTTGCCGCGCTGGAGCGCGTCTCCGATACCGTCCTCCCGGTCAACGAGATCGTGCAAGCGGCGGTGGCCGGCATTTTCCGCGAGGGAGGGGATTTTCTCAGTCACTACCGGTCGGAAATCGCCCGCCGGCGAGATGCCGTGATGGCCTCGCTCGCCACATCACCCCGTGTGAGCGTCGTTCCCCCGCGGGGAGGATTTTATGCCGCGGTGCGGGTGAAGACCGCCGGGGATGACGAAGACCTCGCCGTGCGCCTGCTGGAGTCCGCCGGATGTTTGGTCCACCCCGGCTTTTTCTATGATCTGCCGCCGACCCACCTGGTGCTGAGTGTCATCTCGCCGCCGGAGATCTCGCAACCCGCCATCGCCCGGCTGCTCCGTCAGGTGGAAGCCGGCGACTGATCGCCATGATCGCTCCTATTCCCGCGGCCGTGCGGCGAGGGTCACGGCCAGCGACTGACGGGCACCGTTGCGGATGACCGTGATGCGCAGCACCTCGCCGGGCGTCTTCCGGCGTAGAATCCGCTGGAGATCGTCGCTGGAGGACACCGGACGACCGTCGGCTTCCACGATCGTATCCCCGCCCACGACCAATCGGGTATTGCCGATGATCACCTGCTCGGACCCGCCGCGCAGTCCCGCGCGATCGGCGGGACTTCCGCGAAGGAGGCGGCCCACCAGCACGCCGCGCTGGGCCGGCACATCGAGCGCCTCGGCATACCGTGGAATCAGCGTCTGCATTTCGATCCCCATCCACGCGTAGGCCACATATCCTTTGTCCTTCAATTCGACGATCACGCGCGTGACGGTCTCGGCGGGGACCGCGAATCCGACGCCGACGTTGCCGCCCGACGGACTGAAAATCGCCGTGTTGATGCCGACCAGACGGCCGGCGCTGTCCAAGAGCGGGCCGCCGGAATTCCCGGGGTTGATCGCGGCGTCGGTTTGGATCACGTTGTCCATTTCGACGGAGCCGAGTTTCAAGTACCGGCGGATGGAACTGACGATCCCGATCGTCAGGCTCTGCTCGAGACCGAAGGGATTTCCGATCGCCAAGACTTTTTGGCCGACCTTGAGATCCGTCGAGTCGCCGAACCGGATGGGGTGCAGCCGGCTCTCCGGCGCGGTGATCCGGAGCAGGGCCAGATCGGTGGCCGGATCTTTGCCGACGACCTCGGCGGGCCACTTGCTCTCGTCGGCCAGCGTGACCTCGAGCTTGGCCGCCCCATCCACGACGTGATGATTCGTCACGATATGCCCGGCGCGATCGATGATCACCCCAGAGCCGCTCGATGCGCTCGCATACGGGGTAAAGAAGATATCGTAGTCGACCACGACGTTGGTAATATTGGCCACACTGTTTCGGACCTCGCTGTACACCCGGATATTGACGGCCTCGTCGGGATCGAAACGAGCCCCGATCGCCTCCGCGTACCACAAGGCAAACACCGCTACGAGCACACCCGCCATCCTCAAGTGCATCGATCCGCTCCCGGGAAACGTCTACCTATACCCGATCATCACCCCGTGGCGCAAACGGTGAGTCGCCCGTGCCCCAGAGAGACCGCTTGGCTATGCGACGGGATTCTATTGTGGGTTCAGATCGGGGCTCACTCGCGTGGCGGGTTGGTGCAGGGCGGGAAGAGATGCTGCAGGATCGGCGACTCGTGCCGCCGGCCTGGGCATCCCAAGCCGGCGGCATCTTCGCAAGCCGTCGTGACTATTCCGCCGGGCTTCCCGCGCTCTCGGAGACTTGAAGATTGTTGACCACCTTCTTCACCGCCCCCGCCTCGTTGGCGAGTTGTTCCGCACGCTGCTTATCGGCCTGGGTCGGCACCACGCCGTTGAGGTAGACGATCCCGTTATTGGTGTCCACGTCCACCCGGGTCAGATTCGCCATTTTCTCACCCACCAATTTCGATTTCACGGTCGCCGTGATCCCCGCGTCGTCGATACTCGCTCCTGCGCGCTTTCCGGTCATGGTCTGACATCCCGTAGTAAGCGCAAACATGACTACGAGAACGAGCCCGAGATTCGTCATCTGTTTCATACCGCACCTCCCTGTTGGTTGGATCATGGTGGATCGGTCTGATCGTTCAGACCGGCGGGTCGTGATTGACCCGGCTTCTCCTATCATCCGGGAGGCGGAGACTCGACGTCAACCATGGAGGCCGGGCTCAAACACAAGCCCGACCATGTGATCGGCCATGCGGGAGGAAGAGAGTAGGGGGAGAAAGGGCCTAGCGGTCCACCAGCTCTTTGAGCTCTTTCCCCGCCTTAAAGAACGGCACGCGTTTGGCGGGGACTTGCACGGTGGTGCCGGTTTTGGGATTACGGCCCTCGCGCGTGCGGCGATTGCGGAGACGAAAACTGCCGAACCCCCGGATCTCGATTTTGTCGCCCCGCGCGAGGGTGTC
>JBDSOK010000059.1:0-2754 GCA_039914845.1 Nitrospiria bacterium
CATCGTCCCGGGATGGTACCAAATGCGCCACCACGTGCAAGTCGGCTTCAGCAGGCCGGTCAAAAAACCGCTCGACGTCCTCCAACCGCGTCGTGATCGGCGACGGCGGCAGCGATTCCAGAAAAAACGCGCCGTAGCGGTGCGTCAACAGGCGGCTGTCGAGAACCGCCACCACGCCGCGATCGCGACGGCTGCGGATCAAACGCCCCATCCCCTGCTTGAGCCACATGGCGGCAGTGGGCAATTGATAGGCCGTGAACGGGTCGTGTCCGCGGCGGCGCAGCGCATCCAACCGCGCCTCCACGAGCGGATCATCGGGCGGCGCGAACGGCAATTTATCCAGCACCACGCACGACAACGCCTCGCCTGCCACGTCGATCCCCTGCCAAAACCCCATGGTCCCGAAGAGGACCGACGATGGATGAGCCTTGAACCGTTCGATGAGGACCATCCGCGGCGCGTCGCCCTGCTTGAGCAACGGATAGTCGAGGCGGGAGCGGCACAGGCCGTACGCGAGATCGAGCATGCGGCGGCTGGTGAACAAGAGAAATGCGCGCCCGCGGCTGGCGGCGACGAGCCGCACGATCTCGTCCGCCGCGGCCGTCGCGAAGGCCGGATCGCGGGGCGGCGGCAGGTGGGCCGCGATATAGAGCAGGGTTTGGCGCGCGTAATCGAACGGCGACGGCACGATGAGTTCGTCGGCGGCGTCGATCCCCAGGCGGGACTTGATATACGTATAGCTTCCGCCGGCCGCCAAGGTGGCGGACGTCAAGATGCACGCCACCTCGCGCGAGAACAGGGCGTCGCGCAACAGCGTGGACACGTCGAGCGGAGCGGCGCTGAGCCGGGGGTTACTTCCCGGCTCGATCCAGAAGACGTACGACGGATCTTCCGCGCGCCAGAGAAACCGCACGTCCGCGCCGATCCCCGCGATCCGTTCGCCGAGGCGCGTCCAGCCTTCGGCGCTCGCCGCCCACCCGCCGAGCTGATCGGCCGCCGCGGCGAGACCGTCGAGCAAGTCCGCGCCCCCGGCCTCCACCGCTCCCCCGTCCGGCGACCAGCGCACGCGGCCCGCGGTCGACGCGGTCAGGCGTCGCAGCGCCTCAAAGGTCCGCTCGGCTGCGGCGCTCAGGGCATCGACCGTCCGGTGCCACGCGGCGGCATCCGCGGCCGCCGGTCCCCGTCCGGATCCGGAATCCGCGGGGAGGGGTTCGCGTCGGAGATCCGCGATCAGGTCGAGCAGCCGCGCGCGGGAGATGGTCACCCCCCAATGGGCGGCCGCCACGTCCTCCAGGCCATGCGCCTCATCGAAGACGATCGCGGTATGATGCGGCAGCAGCGAACCCGCCGCGTGCCCCCCCAATGCCAGGTCGGCGAAGAAGAGCGCGTGATTGACGATCACCACGTCGGCCGCCGCCGCGCGGCGTTTCATGCGGGTCAAAAAACACGGGTCAAAGCGCGGACAGGCGGCGCCCAGACATTGCTCCGCTGACACGGAAAGCGAGGCCCAGAGCGGGTCGCCCTCGGCCATCCACGCCAGTTCGGCCCGATCGCCGGTCTCGGTGGTCTCCCGCCACGCGGCGATCGCCTCAAGTGCCGCGCGGTCCCCGCCCAGCAGCGACGGCTCGGCCTGTTCGTGCCGCAACAGGCAGAGGTAATTCTGCCGGCCCTTCATGACGCACCAACTCACGGATGTGCCCAGCGCCGCCTCGACGATCGGCAGATCGTGTTCCGCCAACTGATCCTGCAACGCTTTCGTGCCGGTCGACACGATCACCTTGTGACCGCTGAAGACGGCGGGCACGAGATAGGCCAATGATTTGCCCGTGCCGGTGCCCGCCTCCACGAGCAAGGTGGTACCGGATGCCAGGGCCTCGGCCACCGCGCGCGCCATGGACTCCTGCTGAGCACGCCGCTCGAAACCGGGGAGGGTGCGGGCCAGCGGGCCGTCCGCGGCCCAGAACCGCTCTACCGGATCGACCGCAGCCTCGCCCTCCGGCCGATCACCCGCCTGCATTGACAGGTCCTCGTCTCACGATATCTTTAGCCCGCGCCCGCCGGAAAGGATCCCCCCATGGCCGACCTCCAATTGCAGGGTAAAAGTCTCGCGGCAGTCGCGAAGGATATCGCCGAGGGAATGGTCTTCATGACGCCGCTGCTGCTCAAACACATGGATGAAAGCGGCTTTCGAGCGCTGCACCATCAGCTCCGAAAGCTCCAGACCGAAGTCCGCGCGTCCCACTTTCCCACCCATGACACGCAAGGCATCCGCCACCGGAATCTCCGACTGCAGCGTCTGCACCAGTCGCTCACGATTTTGGAGCATGCGGCGAGGAGTCAACGAATCCGCATCGCCTAGGAGCCTGTCCATGAATGGCCACCTGCTGCGTTGTCAGTCGGCCTTGCATCTGGCCATCCCTGAACAGGCTCGGCAAACAAAAACCATAGGATAAGACTCCTACCGGCCGGAGGCGCCGGCGCCGATCGCGGCCACGAAGGGATCGAGCTTTTCGGCCTGTTTGAGCGTGGCGGCCACCTTCAGCGCATCCTGGCGGGTGCGAAACGTACCTATCCTTACCCGGTATCTCACGCCCGAGTCGGGTAGAACCACGCGATGGACAGAGACAACATGACGATACCGCCGCACGCGAGCCGCGAGACGGTCGGCGGCGCGACGGTCCTGGAACGAGCCGACCTGCAAGGTGTACGTTTTCGAGGGACCCGGTCGCGCGGCCCGCTCCACGTCGGATTTGG
>JBDSOK010000062.1:0-4855 GCA_039914845.1 Nitrospiria bacterium
CCGAGACCCCTCGCCGGGCCAGTTTCTCAAATAGGCTCGCCCCGTAGACCAGCGCCCCGTCGCGGGTCAGCACCTGGTCAAGGACCCGGCGCAAGCCGGCCGCGGTCAAGGGCGGGCCAATAGGTAACAAAATGTTACTCCTCGGTCGTTCCCGGTGTCAACCGGTCACGGTTGGGATGTCTCGATCACAGGGACGGCCGATGATAGGGAGGGACGGGGAGCGTGTCAATCGGTGCGCGGATCGGGAGCGAGGGGAACCCTTGACGTTCCAGCCTGTCCGAGAAATGCCCTACCACAGATGGGCAAGCAGTTTGAGGCCGGCGATCGCCAGGACCACGCCGAGGAGGCGTTGCAGGGTGGGCAGCGAGAGTCTCGACGCGCCGAGAGATGATCCCAGGACCCCGCCGATGAGTGCCGTCACGAGCAGCGGAGCCAAGAGCCCGCCGTCCACCACCGCCCCGCGGGCCAATTGCGCAACCAGACCGGTGAGTGAATTGGCGAGGATAAAGGCGCTGGACACCGCGCCGGTTCGCTTGGCGTCCGCCCAGCCCATGATCAAGAGAAGGGGCGAGAGAAAAATCCCGCCGCCGACCCCCACCATGCCGGCCAGCAGGCCGAGCGCCAGCCCGATCGGCGGCCCCACCGTCCACAGGAGCCGGGGGCTCGCCTCGCTGGCGGAAACGCTCACGCGCGTGAAGATCACAAAGCGACACGCCGCGGCAACCAGGGCATACCCCACGATGAGCTCATAGGTCCGGTCGGCGAGAATGATCATCCCGCCGATGAATGCCCCGGGCATGGACGTGACCAGAAAGGGGAAGAGCAGACGCGAGGAGAAGTGGCCCGCCCGGCGATACGTGATGAATCCGATCCCGGCCACCAGGATGTTGAGGATCAAGACCACCGGCGTGACGTCGGGCCTGGCGAACCCCGCGAGCACCAGCACCGCCAGATAGCCCGACGCGCCGCCGTGCCCCACCGACGAATACAGCGCGGCGACGGCGAATATCCCCGCAATCAACGCGGGCCAGAAGGGAACCGGCATGGGTTAACGGTTTGGGCCCGGGCGCACGAGGCGGTGACGAGACAACCGGTGAATCTCCAATCGCGGGACTGGATCCGCCGTCAGTTGGCCAGCAAGCGCACGAGCGCCTGCAGTTTGGCGGCCAGGCGGGCGTCGAGCATGGTCAAGAGCCGCGATTGCTCCAAGGCTTCGTTGAAATCGCCCGCCAGCAGATAGGTGATGCCGAGATTGAAGCGGGCCTGGGCGTCGTCCGGACGACGAGCAACCAGCTCTTTGGCTTGGACGATTTCATCGTCGGATGACAGGACCGTCGGTCCCAGATCGACCGGCCGGGTCGCCCGACCCGGACCGCGGGGCGGCTCGATGAGCTGCACCCATCCCTCGCGGAGCGCGAGTTGCGAGAATGCGGCATCCCGCAAGGCAATGGTCCGAATGAGATCCGTCGCCACATTACCCCAGAGTTGCTGCACCACGATCGCGGCCAGAAACGCGAGCGCGGCGTACACAAACCGCCCGCTCACGAATAAGATCACCCCGGCCCCGAGCCCGGCCACGTAGAGCGCCGCCAACCCCCGGAATACCCAGCGGGTGCCCCATCCGATGTACGCGGCGATCGGGAGCCGGCCTTGCACCACGAGCGCACGAGCCGTGACCGGCGCCACATCGAGCACCGCCCGTTGCTCGGCTACCGCCGCCTGCAACTTGGCAAATCCGGGATATTCCATACATCGGATTGTACGGAAGGGCCGGCAACAGGTCAACCGTCACGGACGCGCTTCCGCGAGGCGCTCCGACGCCGGCGGCCCGTACAGAGTTTCATATCGCCACTTGCTCCGCAACACGCGCTTCACGTAGCCGCGAGTCTCGACGAACGGGATCTCTTCGATAAATTCTTCGATCGCGCGCGGGCGACCGCTCTCGATCCATTTGATCACGGCCTCCGGGCCGGCATTGTACGCCGCCACAGCATAGGCTTCATTGCCGGCAAACCGTTCGAGGAGGCCGGCGAGATACCGGACGCCGAGCGTAATGTTGACCTCCGACGTCAGGAGTTGATCCACCGTAAAGTCGGTCAGTCCGGCGGCGCGGGCCATCCGGCGCCCGGTGTCCGGCATGATCTGCATGAGGCCCAGCGCGCCGACCGGCGACACCGCCCGGGGGTCGTACACACTTTCCTCGCGGATCAGCCCCGCCACGAGAAAGGGATCGACCCGATCCCCGCCCAGACTGCGGATGGGGTCGAGCAAGTGGGTCGGATACGCCCGCCTCCACACCGCGGAGGGAAGCGCCGCGTCTCCCCGCTCGAGCGCGGGCGCAAAATGACGCCGCACGACGCGCAACGCTTCAACGTCGGCCCCGACCTGAACCAGCGCGTCGATAACCTCCATCGCCCGCTCGGGGCCGACCGCGGCTCGCCGCGCCGCGGCCAGGAGTTCGTCGCGGGCGGCCTCGCGAAATCCGATGGTCCACAACTCGGCCGCGCGGGGCGAGACCTCGCGCCACGTCGGCGATCCCGCGTCAACGCCCGCGGCGTCGATCGTCGTCGCGAGCGGGTCGGCCTGAGCGGGGCGAACCGCCGCCGGAAGGGTGCGTCGCGCCAGGTATCCATAGTAGGTATAAGGATACCGGGCGACGAGCTCCGAGGCCCGGCGCCGAGCGCGGTCTTCCGCGCCCTGCCGGAGGTCGAGCCGGCCGATCCAATAGAGTAACTGCGGAATCGACGGATCGCCGGGGCCGGCGGTCGAAAGGCCCCGCTCGAACGCTTCGCGGGCCGCGTCCAACCTCCCGCGCCGATATTCCAGCCAGCCGATCGCCCACTGCGCTTCCACCGCCTTCTCCGAACGGCGGAGCGCCACGGCGGCGTCGAACAGCGCGCGATACACGGCCAGCGCGGTCTCAAATTCGTTGCGCCCCCGGTGCCACGCCGCGCGCAGGACCATCAATTCAAGACGGTGCGGGCTCTGCGGAAACGCCGCCGCCAGCGCGGATTCCGCCCGGCGCAAACCGGCTTCATCCTCCCGCCGAAATGCGGCGCGGCCTGCCCATCCCAACGCCTCTTCGCGCCGTTCACCCGATTCGGACGCCGCCAATCGCCGGAAGATGGTCGAGGCCTCGTCCCATTGACGGAGCCGGTACAGCGTGACGCCCTCCTGCCGTTCGATGAACCGGGCCGCATCCGGATTCGCCGCCTTGGGCTTGAGCGTCCGCCACAGGTCCAGAGCCTCCGGATGGCGTCCCGCGCGCCCCAGGGCGTCGGCGCGCTGGCGCTGTTCATCGAACGTGAGCGGCGCAAGCGCCTTGTCGCGAATCAGGCGCTCCAACCCGACCTTGACGGCAGCCGCCTCGGGGGACGCCGCATAGCCCAGCCAGAGCGCGCGATACGCCGCGCCCGCCTCGGCGGGCCGCCCGGCCTGCTCCAGGAGAGCGCCCAGCTTGCGCCACGCGATCGGGGCGAGCGGATCTTGAGGAAATCGGGCGGCCAACTCACGCCAGCGTGCCATGGCGGAGTCGGGGCCGTCAGGGAGAACGGTCCAGAGTTCGGCCGACGCAGCGAGCGCGCCGGGGACGAGCGGCGAATCGGGATAGAGCCGGCACAGAGTGTCCAGAAGCCGGGCGGCTTGATCGAGGCGTCCCGTCCGTTGCGCGGCGTCGGCGGCCAGGGAGAATCCTCGATCGCCGACGAGCGGCAGTTCCGTCGCCGCCCGCATGCCCCATGCGATCGCCGATTCGGGGTCGGACTCGATCGCCGCCTTCGCCAGCCGATACGCCGACCGCCCCGCCCACACGGTGTCCGGCCATCGCTCACGGAGGAACAGCCACCGCTCGCGGGCCATCCCAGGAGCGTCGCGCTCGTCGGCCGATGCGGACGCAAAACACGAGGGAGCGTCGGGACACGCTGCAACCAATTCGGGAGGAACGCTGAATGGAGGGGGCGAGAGCGGCACGCCGGCTGCGCATCCCGACAGGACGACAGCCGCGGCGAAGCGGAGACGGAGACGGATCATCAGCGAGGGAACGGCGGCCACGAGGCCGCTATTCTACAGGGGGTCAGCGGCCCGGATCAAGCGCGAGGCCGTACGGAGCGATCAGCCCGGTGAGGTTGCCGGAAATCACCCGAGGGGCAATGTAGAGGCTTGGCACGTCGGCGGCGAGTCCTCCCACGTTCAAGGCCTGGATTGAGTTGTTCCCCCCGTCCGACACATATAGCTCATTCACGGCGGAATTGAACGCCAGACCGATCGGCTGGATCAACGACGAGAAGATCGTCCACGTCGGGGCGCGGTCCGAAGACGCGGGGGCGGCCGAGACCATTTCACTGAGTCCCTGGAACACGAGCACCGTCTGATTGCCCCGGTTGGCGACGAAGAGCCGATCGTCCGCCACGGTATCGTTCAGATTGGGATCATCGACGAGCCAGAGCCCCGATGGGCGCTTCAGTGTCGTGAGGTCCGCAGGTCCCTCGAGCACCCACCTCGGCGCCACGTCCCCTCTCGTCGACCGGGCCCCGGCGAATGCCACGATCCGGCGGCCGGAAAGATCTTCCAACGCCGCGGCATCGCGGTTCGAGACGTACAGGATGTCGTTGGCCCGATCAAGCGCGATCCCGGTCGGGTAGACCATCTTCGGCGTGTTGGCTGACGAGAATGGGTCAGTCCCCTCGGGCGGACCGATCAAACGGGCAGGTGCGACATCTCCCGTCAATGTCGGCGCCGGGGGCAATCCACCATCGAAACCCTCATCGAAGACCGCAACCGAGTGGCCCGTCTGATTGACGACGTACAACCAACCGGTGCGTGTGACGGCGGGTGCGACCAGTGGAGGGTCGTCCGA
>JBDSOK010000099.1:0-7793 GCA_039914845.1 Nitrospiria bacterium
CTCCAAGGCAGCTCGCCCTCGAACTTACCCTTGACCTTCCAAATTGTTAGACGCCCCACCTATCAAGACCCCACGATTCAAGACCCCCCGAAGGACGATATGGACATGGTAGCTGGCACTCCTTATCAATGGTGGAACGGCACCGGATGGAAATCCGAGTGTGGCTGGAGTGGCAATCCTCTATTTGATACGTGCAGAGCTACGACCTCAACAACGATCGCAACAGATGGCACGGTGACACCGCTACCAGCCGGTTCGCCGCCGACCGTGATTTATACCCCACTAGTATGCGGTGTGTTCCGGCCGCTCCAGGTGGATACATTCCAGTATATCGCGATCGATTCGCAAAACCGCCAGTCCGCCACCGCAACCGTCACCCTTCAAAATCCAGATGGAGTATGTAGTCACTGAAGAAGGGAGGGCCGACGCACGGAGTGAGCGTCGGCCCGTTCCGCCGCCCCAATCTTGGCGGACAAATCGCCCTGACGGATGGGTAGTTTATCCTCGACCGTGGGCTCGGGCCGCCGCTGCCGCTAACTTGACTGCAATCTGCCCCGCCCCCTTGCGGCCCGAGAGCAGCATCGCGCCGAAGGCAGGCCCCATCCGGGGCGAGCCGTAGACCGCCGCGACCGATAGGCCGACCAGGAAGAGATTGGGATACACCTCGCCGGTTTTTTCGATCACCAGTTCTTCCGATTGATCCACCCACATCGCGCCATTGCCCGGCACCGGCTGGCGCAGACCGCGTTTGGCGAGCAGTTGGACCGCCACCGCGTCGTGGCCGGTCGCGTCCACCACCACCTTCGACTCCAGCGCGATGGGATCGACGTGGGCGATATCGTGACCCAGCATTTCGAGCGGCGTCCAATTGACCACCACGCCGTCCAGCCGGTCGGCGCGGTAGACGAGATCGACGACCTTGGTGAAGTTCATGACCTTCACGCCCGCATCGTACGCCGCGCCGATCAGCTTGGCGGTGGCGTGCGGCGGATCGACCAGGTACATGTCGGGACCGGCTTCCTGACAGGGCACGCCGACTTCTTCGAGGATGGTCTGCGCGGGGGCGGCGATCGTGGCCTTGTTCATCAGATAGCCGCCGTTCCAGAACCCGCCGCCGAGGTGGTTCATCTGCTCGACGATCACGACTTTGTGGCCGGCCGACGCGAGGTCGCGGGCGCAGACCAAGCCCGACGGTCCCGAACCGATGATCAGGACGTCCGATTCGATCATCGCGTCGAATTGACGGAAGTGTTCGCGGGCGATCGCCCGGGTGATATCCCGCTCGCGAGTGGCTGCGATGGCGCGTGTCTGGCCCATGTCGTGTCCTTAATCACCCCCTCCCTTACCCTCCCCCCTTGAGGGGGAGGGCTGGGTGGGGGGTTACCGGTAGATTTCCAGTCCCGTCTTCTTAAACTCCTCGGATTTCTCCTGCATGCCCGCTTCCAGCGCCTTGGCGTCGTCCAACGCCTTCTGCGCGGCATAGTCGCGCACGTCCTGCGTGATCTTCATCGAGCAGAACTTCGGGCCGCACATCGAGCAGAAATGGGCGACCTTGGCCCCGTCGGCCGGCAGCGTCTCGTCGTGGAAGGCCTTGGCGGTCTCGGGGTCCAGCGACAGATTGAATTGGTCTTCCCAGCGGAATTCGAACCGCGCCTTCGACAGCGCGTTGTCCCGCATCTGCGCGCCGGGATGGCCTTTGGCGAGATCGGCCACGTGGGCCGCGATCTTATAGGTGATCACGCCGACCTTCACGTCGTCCTTATCCGGCAGGCCGAGATGCTCTTTGGGCGTCACGTAGCAGAGCATCGCGCAGCCGTACCACCCGATCATCGCCGCGCCGATACCCGAGGTGATGTGATCGTAGCCGGGAGCCACGTCGGTCGTCAGCGGTCCCAGCGTGTAGAACGGGGCCTCGCCGCATTCCGCAAGCTGCTTCTCCATATTGACCTGCACCAGGTGCATCGGCACGTGGCCCGGGCCTTCGATCATCGTCTGCACGTCGTGCCGCCACGCGATCTGCGTCAGCTCGCCCAGCGTCTCGAGCTCGCCGAACTGGGCCTCGTCGTTGGCGTCCGCCACCGCCCCGGGCCGCAGGCCGTCGCCGAGACTGAAGGACACATCATAGGCCTTCATGATCTCGCAAATGTCTTCGAAATGCGTGTACAGGAAATTCTCCCGATGATGCGCCAAGCACCACTTGGCCAGGATCGCCCCGCCGCGCGAGACGATGCCCGCCAGCCGCGACGCGGTGAGCGGCACGTAGCGCAGGAGCACGCCCGCGTGAATCGTGAAGTAATCCACACCCTGCTCGGCCTGCTCGATCAACGTGTCGCGGAACAATTCCCAGGTCAGTTCCTCGACCTTGCCCTCGACCTTCTCCAGCGCCTGATAGATCGGGACCGTACCGATCGGCACCGGCGAGTTGCGCAGGATCCACTCGCGCGTCTCGTGGATGTTCTTGCCGGTGGACAGGTCCATCACCGTATCGGCGCCCCAGCGCGTGGCCCAGATCATCTTCTCGACTTCTTCCTCGATCGACGACGCGACCGCGGAATTGCCGATGTTGGCGTTGATCTTGACCAGGAAGTTCCGGCCAATGATCATCGGCTCCAGCTCGGGATGGTTGACGTTGGCGGGAATGATCGCCCGGCCGCGCGCCACCTCGTCGCGGACAAACGCCGGCGTGATCCATGACGGAATGGCCGCGCCCCAACTCCGGCCGGGGTGCTGGTGCGAAAGCCGCGTTCGATCTCCCACCTCGCCGGCCTGCTCCAACGCCCGCGCGCGCATCTGATTTTCCCGGATGGCGATGTACTCCATTTCCGGCGTGATCATCCCGCGCCGGGCATAGTGCATCTGACTCACGTTCATCCCGGCCTTGGCGCGCAAGGGCTTGCGGATGTGCTGAAAGCGCAGATCGTCCAATCGCGCATCCTCCGCCCGTCGTCGCCCGTATTCGGACGAGATGTGCGGCAGTTCTTCGACGTCGTTCCGGCCCAGGATCCAATCGCGCCGCAGCGGTTGAAGTCCCTTCCGGATCTCAATGGTCGCCTGAGGATCGGTGTAGGGACCGGAGGTGTCGTAGACGACCACCGGCGCGTTCTCTTCCACGGCGCCGTCCCGCGCGTGACGGGTCGGGGCCAGACGAATCTCCCGCATGGCGACGCGGACTCCCGGTTGATCGCCTTCCACCCAGACTTTCCTCGATGCGGGAAACGGCGTGGTCGTCACACCCGCCGGCTCGGCCGCCCGCTGACCATTGCCGTTGCCGTGACCAGTTCCCTTGTCGTGCGTCGGTCCCTGTGTGTCCTGTGCCATGATCGTCACCTCATCCCTGTCAAAGCCCAATTTCCGAGAATCTCCCTGTCTCCAAAAAAAAACCGCACCGGCAAGGGTGCGGTCGAATGAAGGTTGTCTTCGACCGCTTCCCTTCGCTGGCATGATCCAGATCAGGTTCCAAGGGTTATTCGGTCAGTCCACCGAACTCTCAGCCCGTCGGGGCTCCCCTAGCGTCAGGGTCCGATTCTACCGTTGCCGGGAATCGCGTGTCAACGGCCGGGCCCCCTTTACAATCCCCCCTCGGCCGATATGCTAAGCGCTGCCGATTCATCCTCCATCGTTTCATGACGGGACTGACCATGCAGAACAGTCGATCACTGTCGGGCTTGGCGTTGCTAGCCCTTCTCGCGGCCTGTGCGTCGACGCCGCGCCTTGTTCCGTTCGGCCCCGGGATCACGCCGCCGCGCACGATCGCGGTCATGCCGTTCGATAATCAGACCAATTCCGTGCCGGGAGTCCTCTATGTCCGCCAGGTCGTGCATGACAACCTGGGACGGCGGGGCTATGCGGCTTTGCCCCTGGCGCAGACCGATGAGACGCTCTCGGACCAACTCGGGGTCTCGCTCGGGGGTCAGATCGACGAGACGATGATTCAACGAATCGGCGAGGCCCTGGGCGTGGACGCGGTCCTGACCGGCACGCTGCAGAAATTCGGCACGGCGCTCGCCCTCTATAGCGAAGTCGAGGCGACGGTGGTCATGTATGAGACGCGCACCGGACGCAGGCTCTGGGATCGCCACGCTTACGCCAGACAGGAGACCGCATTGGCGCAGGCCCATTCCAACACCGTGATCCTCACGGCGGCGTTGGTGGGGAGTGTGATCCAACGCGGCCGCGGCAAGCCGCTGCAACCCGTCGTTCGGAAGGCCGCCTATCAACTCTTACACGAGATGCCCAACGGGGCCGAACCGCTTCAAAAGGGCGGCTACACCGATTAACCCATCGCACACGCGGAAGGAGCCTGACATGGACAGGAAACAACGACCCTCTCGGAATCGGATCGTTGCGGCGATCGTCGTCTTCGCGGCAAGCGGACTCGCGGCCTGCAGCATCCACTCCACCGGGGTGGCCAAGGACGATACCACGCTGAGCGGCGAAACCGGCCGCTTGACCGAAGCCGGGGCGCGCTACACCGGCCCGGCCTATCTGGTGGGTATTTTGTCATTTGACAACAAGACGCCGTCAAAGGTCCTGGGCATCGGCGAAGCCGCGACGACGATTTTGCGGACGCAGATCGAGACCGCCGGCCTGAAGGCCATGTTGCTGGACGACGCGGAATTGGGCGATCAGCGCAAGCTGGCCCAGATGCAGAAATCGGGAATGATGAAAACCGCGAAGAAGGCCGATGAAGGATTCGACTCGGTGGACTATCGTCTGTCGGGCGCCATCACCGCCTATTCGGAAGTCGAGGAAGGGGTGGACGCGGTGCTCTACCAGAGCAAATCGCGGGTCGCACGCGTCACGGTCGATTATGCCTTGGTCGACCTGGCCACTGGGAAGGCGCTGGTCGCCGAATCCGGGGCCGGTGAATACCGCAAAAAGACCACCGGGGCATTGGGCTTGGGCGCCAAATCCTCGTTCGACCCCAATCTCCGCGACGGCGCGCTGCGCGATGCACTCGCCAAGGCCACGCACAAGATGATCGCCAAACTGAGCGCCCAACCGTTCCGAGGCAAGATCGTGCTCGTCGACAGCGACTCGATCGTGGTGCGGGCCGGCACGCGCTCGCAACTCAGCGAAGGCACCCGGCTCGCCGTCTTTCGCCCGGGCCAGGAAATCCGAGATCCCGACAGCGGAGAGGTCCTCGGCCGGAAGGAATCGAAAATCGGCGTCATCCGCGTCAATCACCATCAGAACGACCGGTTGTCCGACGCCTCGGTGGTCTCCGGCGGCGGATTTCAATCCGGTGATATTGTGAAACCGACCCCGTAACGGATGACGCCCTCTCAACAGGCGACGGACCCGGCACCGTCCGCCAGCGCGGCGGTCGTCGCGTGGATCATGGTGTTGAGTCTTGCCGGGCTGGTGGCGCTCCTGATCGTCTGGGACCTGCTACGCCGATCCGGCGCCGGGATCGCCTGGCCGACCCTCCTGGACCGGACCGGCCTGACGATGGCGGCGGCGACAGCCGGCGGGGTCGCGGCATTCGGGTACGGATTACACCTTCGCCGCACGCAGCGTCTGATCGAGAACACCCCGACCTCGCCCGTCCGCTCCCTGCCCATGGGATTCGTGGAGGTCGCCGGGATCGCGGAGGCGGATCGCGAGCTTCTGCGCAGCCCGTTTAGCGACCAGGCCTGCGTGTACTACGAATATCGAGTGCAGGAGCTTCGCGGCGGGGGCCGCTCCCGGCGATGGGTCACCCTTGCCGCGGAGCAGTCGAGCGAGCCTTTTTACCTGCGCGATGCCGGCGGCCGCGTCTTGATCGTGCCCATGGGCGCCACTGCCAGGCTGTCGCACGAGCACGTCCTGACCAACGTGTGGCCCGACGCCCTGCCCGACCATATCCGACGGGCTCTCCAGCACCTGAACATGCCGACGGCAAGTTGGCTGGGGCCGCGGCGCATTCGGTGCCGCGAGCGCGTCATCGCGTCGGGCGCGCCCCTCTACGTCCTGGGCACCGCGCAGGAGAATCCCGCGGGTCCGCTGCACGCCGCCGATACGTCGCGCGTCTATATCGGCGCGGCGCCCGGCGACCGGCCGTTCCTGATCGCCGACCAGACCGAACGCGCGCTGCTGGCCCGCCTGCGCCGGCTCGCCCGCCTCTGCATCTACGGCGGGCCGCTGTTGACCGCCGGTGCGCTCGCGTGGTGGGTCGTTCGTGGTTAGCGAAGACCGTTGTTCGTTGTTGGTTGTCGGGTATTCGTGAACCCCAAGAACGATCAACGAACAACGCCGTTTACTGAACGATTTACGACTGTCTGACCCGGGAGAACTTCGATGTCTACGACGTTGATCGTTTTGGTCCTGATCGTCTTCGCACTCGCGGGGATCGCGTTCTGGATCGTCACCCTGTACAACGAATTGGTCCGGATGCGGAACGCCGTCGATCAGGCCTGGGCCAATATCGACGTCATTCTCAAACAACGTCACGACGAATTGCCGAAACTCGTGGACGTGTGTAACGCCTATATGACGCACGAGCGGGAGACGCTCGAAGCGGTGATCGCCGCCAGAACCGCCTCGGTCAGCGGCCGCAAGATCGAAGACAAGACCCAGGGCGAGAACATGATCACCGCCGCCTTGGGCCACCTCTTCGCCGTCGCCGAAGCGTATCCGCAACTCCAGGCCAACCAGCACTTCTCGCAACTCCAACAGCGTATTTCGGCCATCGAAAGCCAGATCGCGGATCGCCGCGAATTCTTCAACGACAGTGTGACCCTGTTCAATACGCGCATCCAGCAAATCCCCGATACCTTCGTCGCGGACATCCTGCGCTACACACCCCGTCCGCTGCTCGAGATCCCGAAGGCCGACATCCGCGACACGCCCCTCGCGTTCGCCAACCGGAGGTCCGCAGCGTAAGCCGTTCCGCGACCTCCGCCCGGGAACGTCATTAACTGATATTGCAAATCGATTTCATCTATGCTATCGTCATCCGCATCACGGTGTGGAGATTCCCATGTTGACCATTCGGTTTCATGTCCTGGCGTCGCTTGGCCTGCTGATTCTCGCCGTCGGGGCCGCGGCGGCGCCCAACGACGTCGTCGTCTATTCGGCGCGCAACGAACAGCTCATCAAACCGCTCTTCGATGCCTATACCAAGCACACCGGCGTCCACATCACGTTCATCACCGACAAAGAAGGTCCGCTGTTGGAGCGCCTGAAGGCCGAGGGCGCGCAAACCCCCGCGGACATGTTGATAACGGTCGATGCCGGCAATCTCTGGCAGGCGGCCCGGGACGGCGTGTTGCAAGCGGTCGATTCCACCACGTTGAAGGCCAATCTCCCGCCCGCGCTCCAAGATCCGGACCATCGCTGGTTCGGCTTGTCGGTCCGCGCCCGCACGATCGTCTACAACACCCAACGCGTGAAACCCGATGAGTTATCGACCTACGAAGATCTCGGATCGCCCTACTGGAAAAAGCGGCTCTGTCTGCGCACGTCCAAAAAGGTCTATAACCAATCGCTGATCGCCATGATGATCGCGGACCTGGGCGAGGCGAAGACCGAGTCCGTGGTCCGATCGTGGGTCGCCAATCTGGCCACCGACGTGTTTGCCGACGACGTGGCGATGATGAAGGCGATCGCGGCGGGTCAATGCGACGTCGGCATCACCAACACCTATTATTTCGGCCGCCTGAAGAAGAAAGAGCCCGCTCTTCCCCTCGCGCTCTTTTGGCCCAACCAATCCGATCGCGGCGTCCACGTCAACGTCTCGGGCGGCGGGATCACCGCACACGCCAAACATCGCGACGCCGCGGTCAAGCTCCTGGAATGGCTCTCGTCCGAAC
>JBDSOK010000120.1:0-20857 GCA_039914845.1 Nitrospiria bacterium
TTCAAAAGGCCCTGGCCCTCGCGCCCTCGAGTCCGCACGCCAATCTGGCGTTGGGAGAAGCCAAGCTCCGACGGGGTGAGGCCCGGTCCGCGCTCATTTACTGTGACCGGGTCGCCCGCTTGACGGGGGATGACCCGCTCTGGCGGCTGCGGGTCGCCGGCTTGCGCGGCCGAGCCTACGAGGCGGCCGGCGACCTCACCCGGGCTCGCGCGGCGTATGAGGACGTGCTGGCCCTCGATCCGCGGGAGCGGGAGGCGCTGGAGGGGGTGGCCCGGCTCAACGCCCTTCCCGGCGGAGCCCGTCCATGAGCGGCCATCTCGGGAAGCAGCATTCGTCCGTCACGCTAGAGCTTCGTTGGCGCTGCGCTCCGGTGCTCACGTACACACGGAATACGCTGCGCTCCGGTGAATGCCAATGGCGATTTCCCAACCGGAGCGCCTTGCATCTGACCACTCCTGAACGGGCTCCAGCGCTGGAAGACTTGGAAGACGCCTAACCTCAGCGCTCCGCAACGACGGCGTGAGCTTTCGGGGCGTGGACCGGGCGTTGTATACTGCGGAGAAAGGGGAGGGGGATGCCGGACCGCATACAGGGCGCGATGCCTCGACCGTTTCGCCGCCGACGGGTGTTGATATGGACGGGCGCCATCGTCGGGACGGTGCTCGTGGCGCTCGCGATCATTCCGTTCTTCGTCGATCTCGATCGGTATCGTGACCGGTGGTTACCGATGGTGGAGTCGGCCGTGGGGCGCCAGGTCGATGTGGGTCACGTCGAGCTGACCTTGCTGACCGGATTGGGCGCGCGCATCGACGGTCTGATTGTCCACGGCGATCCGCAATTCGGCGCCGACCCGCTGCTCGCGGTCGACTCGGTTCGGGCGCGCATCAAGCTGATTCCACTGCTGCGTGGGCGCGTCGCGATCAAAGAGATTCGGCTGGATCGACCCGTGCTGCGGGTGGTGAAAAATGAGGCGGGCGCGGTCAATCTCGCGTCGCCACCGGCCGCTCAGCCGTCCGATGTCCCCCCCGCGGCCGGTCCTAGCTTGGCCGCGCTGTCGCTGGCCGATTTGTCGATCCACGACGGCTCGGCACACTATGAAGACCGGTCGGTCCCTTCCGCCCCTCGTCGGCATGTGTTCGATCAGATTGAGGCGTCATTGCGCAACGTCGGGGTCGGGGAGACGCTCGCAGTGGACCTCGCGGCGCGATGGGCCGACGCAAATGCGCCGGTGGTGCTCAACGGCACGGCGGGACCGCTGGATGACGGCGGACGTCCGCAGGCGTTCGGTTTCGTCGCCGGAGTGGGAGAAAGCCGCGTGACGATCACCGGCGCCTCAGGACCCGCCGGGCTCTCGGTTGAGGCGCGTTCAGATCGTCTGGACTTGGCGCAGCTCTCCCAGATCGTGCGCGGACTGGTTCCGGCGTTTCCCGCCGACCTGACGCTTTCGGGACCGGGAGATATTGCGCTGACCCTGAAGCCCCAACCCGACGGCTACGAGGTGAACGGCCGCCTGGCCCTGGACGGCGCGCGGGTGACGTATGCCTCGTTTCTGGACAAGCCCGAGCGGACGCCGATGGCGTTGACGTTCAGCGGCCGCGTCCGGCCGACCGATTCGGGTGTCGCGATCACGCTCCCGGCGGTGGCGATCCGCCTGCATACGCTGGAGGCCAAGGGCCGCGCGGATGCCGCGATCGGCGCGGCCTTCGTCAGTCATGGCGAGGTCGATACCGGTGACGCCGATTTGGCCGGGTGGGAGGGCGTGGTGCCGATGGTGCGAGGCGGCAAGATGTCGGGGCGCGCGCGGATCGAGGCCTCGTGGGCGCTCGATGCCGGACGGCCGCCGGCCTATCGGGTCGCGCTCCGGGTCCGCGATGGGCAGGCCTCAGTGCCGAGCCGGCCTCAATCGGTCATCCGCCTGGGCGGGTCGATGGTCGTCGAAGGGGAGCGTCTGACGATATCCCGCCTGATCATGAAGGTAGGAGGCTCCGATCTCGAGGTCAACGGCACGGTTTCCGGATTGGCCAAGCCCGCCGGAACTCTCACGCTGTCGTCCCGGCTCATCGATCTCTCGGAGATGATGCCCCCCGTCGCCCCCCCAAGCTCCCCGCCGCCCGCGGCTCCGGCGAATCCGGCGCCGGCCCCCGCTGCGACGGCGCCGGGTCCTTTGGGCGACGCCTCGATTCAGTTCCAGGTCACCGCGGCGCGGGTTCGAGGACCGTCGATTCCCGAAGTGACCGACCTGAAGGGCGCGATGCGCTGGACTCGCGGGGTGCTGGAGATTTCGCGCGTCACGGGCCGTGTCTATGACGGCGGCGTGCTGATCAGCGGGCGGATCGCCCCCTTCGCGCCGGTGCCGACCTTCACCATCGAGGCCACGGCCGACAAGCTGGAGGTGAAGGACGCCTTGGCGCAATACACGTCGCTCGGAGATTTTCTGGTGGGTCGTTTGTCCGGTCGTCTCGGATTGTCGGGCGCGGGATCTACGTGGGCCACGGTCGCACCGACGCTGACCGGAGCGGGCGATGTGGCGGTGACCGACGGCGCGTTCCGGACATTCAACGTGGTCAAAGATGTCTTGGCGACGGCCAATGCCCTCGGCATCAGTCGGCTCACCGAGCGGCCCGACACCCCCTTTCAGCGATTATCCGCGGCGGTGAAGATTCAAAATGGCGTCCTCCATCTGGAGAAGGCGCGTCTGGCGGGCGGTGAATACGGGGCCGATGCGAGCGGGACGGTCGGTCTCGATGCCGCGGTCGATCTGAAGGCCCAATTGACGATTCCCCGTTCAGCGGCGGGAGGCTTGGCGCGATCCGCTCTGGGAGCGGCGCTGAGCGATGGTGACGGTCGGCTGCAGATTCCCATCACCCTGACCGGGCGTCTGCCCAAACCCAAGGTGGGTGTCGATCGCGCCTCGGCGGTGGACGAGGCCGGTCGCCGCCTCCGCCAACGGGGCAACGAGAAACTTCGTGAATTTCTGGATCAGGCGGAACAAGACGGAGCGGAATCGCCCCGCGACCTGCTCAAGGGACTTTTGAAGCGGTAGGTCTCAGCGGGTACGCGCGGATCGAGGTTTCTTTTCTTTCGCCACCAGACGACACTCTTGCATGCGTTTGCGCAGGGTGTTCCGATTCATCCCCAGCAGTTCGGCCGCCAAGCGCTGATTGCCGCTCGTCTCCGCGAGGGCGAATTCAATCAGCGGGCGCTCGACTTCCCTCATGAGGAATCCATAGAGATCGCGGCCCCCGCTCTTGCTGAACGTGCGGACAAACGCGCGGAGTTTCTTGTGCACGAATCCGTCGAGGAAATCGTCTTTCGGATCGGCCACGACTGCCGGTGCTCCGTCGCGCGCGCCGGGCTTTGCGCTCAGCGCGCGCCCCACTGCCGAAATCTCTGCCGAGGTCTGCTGCAGCAGGGGGCCCGGTGCGATGATCACGTAGCTCTTGGTTTTGCCTTCGATCAGCCGCCGTAACCGCCCGCCGTCTTTTTCCCATTCGGCGGGAGTTTCGGCCACGATCAGCCCATACCGTTCCCCGTCCGGCGCCGGTACCTGCGTCAGCCGCTTGCGGGTGACCGACATGGTGCTCTCGGCGTCATCGGCGAACACCAGCGGCAATTGGGTACTGGTGTTCACCACGAGCATGCGCAAGCGCTTGGTGTCTGGGACGGGCGGAGCGATCTTGGGTCGTGATCGAGCAGGTGCGGTCAAGGGTCAGTCCGGTTCCGATCGGGAGGCACTCTTCTAGCACAGCCCGGTCGGGACTGTCAACCGGATTGGAAATTCTTTATCGGAATATCGTCGATTCCCGCGTGAAGCCGGGCCGTCAAGGCGAGGGGATGACCATTCGATCGAGGAAATACCGGTGAACCCGATCTTCGCCGGTGAGTTCGGGATGAAAGGCGCCGGCGAGGATCGGGCCCTCGCGTACCAGGACGATGCGGTCCCGCCAGCGCGCGAGCACCTCGACGTGGGCGCCCACCGCAATCACCTCCGGCGCACGGATGAAGATCACGTGGAGAGGGGGCTCGCCGAAGGCGGGTGAATCGACATGCGCTTCACAGCTCTCTCGTTGCCGACCGAAGGCATTGCGTTGGACGGTGATATCGAGCAGACCGAGATGGGGTTGGTCGGGGGTCTCCCGAATGGTCTTGGCCAGCAGAATCAATCCGGCGCAGGTGCCGAAGAGCGGAAGGGCGCGCCGTCGGAAGTGCTCGGGGATGGCGACGTTCAAGCCGCTCCGGGCCAGCAGGAGCCCGATGGCGGTGCTTTCACCCCCCGGCAGGATCAGCCCGTCGATCCGATCAAGCTCGTGGGGGGATCTGACCGGCACCGCCACGGCGCCGAGACGCGTCAGGACCTCCTGATGGGGGCCGACGTCGCCCTGCAACGCCAGGACGCCGATCCGGCGCTCACCGGCGCTCACCATCCGCGGCTTTGCAGCAACTCCTTTTCATCCAATTTCCGGATATCGAGCCCGTCCATCGCGCCCGGCAAATCTTCGGAGACCCGCGCGACCACGTCCGGTTGATCGAAGTAGGTCGTCGCCTCCACGATCGCCTTGGCGCGGGCCTGGGGATCGCGCGACTTGAAAATCCCCGAGCCCACGAAGACCGCTTCGGCTCCGAGCTGGCGCAGCAGCGCGGCATCCGAGGGCGTGGCCACGCCGCCGGCCGCGAAGTTGGGCACCGGCAACTTGCCGGACGCGGCGACGTCCAGCACGAGTTCGTAGGGCGCGCCCAAGGCTTTGGCCTCCGCCATCAGGGTTTCCGGCGGCGCGACGGTCAGGCGGCGCATCTGTTCGACGATTTTCCGCAGGTGCCGAACCGCTTCGACGACATTGCCGGAGCCGGCCTCGCCCTTGGTCCGGATCATCGCCGCGCCTTCGCCCACGCGGCGGAGTGCTTCACCCAGATCGCGCGCCCCGCACACGAAGGGCACGGTGAACGCGCGCTTGTCCACGTGGTACTGCTCGTCGGCGGGCGTCAGCACTTCGCTCTCGTCGATGAAATCCACGCCCAGGTGTTGGAGGACCTGCGCCTCGGCGAGGTGTCCGATCCGGCACTTGGCCATCACCGGGATCGTGACCGCCGCCATGATCGCTTTGATGATCTTGGGGTCGGCCATGCGGGCCACGCCGCCCTGCGCCCGGATATCCGCCGGCACGCGTTCCAGCGCCATCACCGCCACCGCGCCGGCTTCTTCGGCAATCCGCGCTTGCTCCGGCGTCGTGACGTCCATGATGACGCCGCCTTTCAGCATGTCGGCGAGACCGACCTTGACCTTCCAGGTACCCTGTTGTTCCATCACATCTCCGATCTGCGCACGAGGCCTTCGTTGTCCCGTCGAGTGAACGCAAGGCCCCTCCGGACCGTCGCAGGCGCCGGCGGGGACTGTATTATAGAGAAATCGTCCCCTGAAATCCACGTCCGCTTGAATTGAAGCCTGCCGGCTTGGTATGCTTCCACACGCTCCGGAACGCCTGCTCGTATGACCCCGACCGTTTGTTTCCTCTGGCACATGCATCAGCCGTCCTATGTTGATCGCGGGACCCTCACCGCGCGCCTACCCTGGGTCCGCCTTCACAGCACCAAGGCCTATTACGATATGGTCACACTGGCCGAGCGGTTTCCGCGGGTGGGCCAGACCTTCAATCTCGTCCCCTCGCTCATCGATCAAGTGCTCGACCTCGTGGACGGCCGGGTGCAGGATCGTCACGCGCACCTCACGCTCACCCCGGCAGGCGACCTCAAGCCCGACGAACGCGTACGCCTGCTTCAGCAGTTCTTTATGGCCAATTGGGACACGATGATCCGGCCGATTCCGCGCTATTGGGACCTCCTGCTCAAACGCGGCACGACCGTGGCCCCGAACCAATGGCCGTCGGTCGCACGGCGATTTTCCACCCAGGACCTGCTGGACCTGCAGGTCTGGTTCAATCTGACATGGTTCGGCTTTGCCGCCCGCGCCCGGTTCCCCCAGATCGACGCGCTCCGCGCCAAGGGTGAGCGATTCGGCGAGGAGGATAAGCGGACGGTGATCGAGACCCAGTTCGCGATCATGCGCGAGATCGTGCCCCGGTATCGGGCGCTGGAGGAGCAGGGCATCGCCGAGCTCACCACGAGTCCGTTCTATCACCCCATTTTGCCCTTGTTGGTCGACTCCGACTGCGCCGCGCGCGCCGTGCCCGCCGCCCGCCTGCCGCCGAGGTTTGCCGCGCCCGACGATGCGCGCGAACAATTGGCGCGCGGCGCGGCCTTCCACGAACGGGTGTTCGGCCGTCGCCCGGCCGGGCTCTGGCCGTCGGAGGGGTCGGTCTCTCCCGAGATCGTTCCCTTGGCGGCGAGCCAGGGCTTCCGGTGGATGGCCGGCGATCAAGGCGTGTTGGCGCGTTCCGTGGTCGGGGACGAGGGGGAGGCCTCCCCGTACCTGCCCTATCGCGTGACCGCGGACGGCGCGTCTCTGACGATGGTTTTTCGCGACCGCGTGTTGTCGGATCTGATCGGCTTCACGTATGCGCGCAATCCGCCCGAGTCCGCCGCCGAAGACTTCATCGGCCGCGTGGCCGCGATCGGCGCGCGGGAGCCCGGCCGGCCGATGGCGGCGGTGATCTTGGACGGCGAAAATCCGTGGGAAGCCTATCCCGACGGCGGCGAGGCCTTTTTGACCGCGGTCTATCGCCGCCTGGACGCGTCCGCGGGCGCTCGGGCGGCGACCATCAGCGCCGCCATCGCGGACGCGCCGACCATCCGGCCCCTCCTGCGCTTGCACAGCGGATCGTGGATCAATCAGAACTTTGCGATCTGGATCGGCCATCCCGAGGACAACCAAGCCTGGGCCCTGTTGCGCAACACGCGCCAATTTCTGGCGGCGCAGGGGGCGGAAGGCCGCCATGATCCCCAGGGGATGGCCCGCGCGTGGGACGCGCTCTATGCGGCCGAGGGCAGCGACTGGATGTGGTGGTACGGCGACGATTTTTCGACGCCGCTCGCCGGCGAGTTCGATTCCCTCTTCCGGTCGCATCTCGCCGCGGTCTATCAGAGTCTCGATGAGCCGGTGCCCGCGGCCCTGCGCCACGCCATCAAGGTCGACCGCGGCGAAGAGCCCGCGCGGGAGCCCATGCGGTTGATGAGTCCCACCATCGACGGCCGGGCCACGTCATTTTACGAATGGTGGTCGGCCAGCCACTACCGCGTTCGCAGTGACGCGGGGCAAATGTATTGCCCCATCGGCTATCTGAGCCAACTGGCGTACGGATTCGATCTGGACCGATTTTACCTCCGCCTGGATCCCGCGCCCGCCCTGCTCGGCTCGCCGCCCGGACGGTATACGGGACGCTGTCACATTCTGCGGCCTGATCCGTTCGTGCTGACGTTTGATTTGGCGAAGGGTGAGCGACCGGGGGTCCTGATGCGAGGCGAGGGGACCGATGATGAGGTGGTGTCCGCCTCCGCACGTGTGGCGGTCGATCGGATCGTCGAACTCTCGATCGCCTTCGCCGATCTGGGCGTGACCGTCGGGGATCGGGTGGAGTTCGTCGTGGAATTGCTTGAAGGCCCCGTGGAGTTGGGCCGGTACCCTCATGGACCGCCGTGTGCCTTCGTGGTGCCCGGTCCCGACTTTGAAGCCACGATGTGGAGCGCCTGACCCTGGAAAGGAAACGGTATGCCCGAATTACGTAAAGATCCGATCGTCGAGCGATGGGTGATCATTTCGACCGAACGCTGGAAGCGGCCGTCCGACTTCCGCATCAGCCGCGAGCTGCCGGGCCGCGGAACGGTCTGCCCGTTTTGTCCCGGCAACGAGGCGCTCACGCCCTCGGAGATCCTGGGCTATCGCCCCGAACCGGGCCGCCCCAACGTCCCGGGCTGGACGCTCCGTGTGGTGCCCAATAAATTCCCGGCGCTCCAGATCGAGGGGGAACTCAACCGGGAAGGCGTGGGCATGTTCGACAAGATGAACGGGATCGGGGCGCATGAGGTCATCATCGAATCGCCGGACCACAAGGCGACCTTCGCGACCATGCCGGAGAAGGATCTTGAAAACGTGTTTTGGTCCTACCGCGATCGGATCTTGGATCTGAAAAAGGATGCCCGACTCCGCTATATGTTGATTTTCAAAAACCACGGGGTGGAGGCCGGCGCGTCGCTGGAGCACACCCACTCGCAATTGATCGCGCTGCCGATCATTCCCAGCCACGTCCTGGAAGAGCTGCACGGCGCCAAGGAACACTTCGCGGAAAAGGAACGGTGCATCTATTGCGACGTGCTCAAGCAGGAAGTGAACGACGGCAGCCGGATCGTCGCGGAGAACGGCGATTTCGTCTGCCTCGCGCCCTTCGCCCCGCGCTTCCCCTTCGAGGTCTGGATCCTGCCCAAGACCCACGCCTCCAATTTCGAAGAGATCCAGAAGTCGCAGGTCGAGTCCCTGGCCCGGATGTTTGTCGACGTCTTCCGGCGGCTGGACCGCGCGTTGGACACGCCGCCCTACAATCTGATCCTCCACACTTCCCCGCTGCGCGACAAGACCGACGAGTATCACCACTGGCACTTCGAGATCATGCCCAAGCTGACCGAAGTGGCGGGATTCGAGCGCGGTTCGGGCTTCTACATCAACCCCACGCCGCCGGAGGAAGCGGCGAAGTTCCTGCGGGAAGTGGATCTGTAACGGCCCGATGATCAGTTTGCCGGCGCCGGCACCATGATCGAATTGGGAAAGGGCGGTCAGGGGGCGTGGTTCCCCCGGACGGGACGGACGACCTGAGTGCTTTCAGTCAGTCCACGTACGGCTCGAAATTGCCCCAGCGGGCGATTTTTTTTCTGGTGCGGGCGTCGTAGATGTCGAAGGCGATGAAGCCTTCCTGGCCGTCCAGGAAAAACGTGTTCGCGTATTGCAGGAACGTCTTTTTGGCTTTAGGATCGGCGTTGTTCCACGTCGGGCCGACGTAGAGCAGCGGCACCTCGTCTTCGACCGTCCATGAATCGAGCAGGCCGAGGCCCTTCGCTTCATCCAGCTTCACGCGGGCTTCCTCTGTATAGCGGACGGCGTCCTCGGCGGTGCGATCCGAGGTGATCAGTTTCTTGGCGGGCTCTTTCAGGGTGAGCCGTGTGGCCCCGAAGGCGGTGGCTGCCGGGGTGTTGCCGGCCGGTTGACGGAACGCCGTGAACCAATTGGTGAACCATTTGATCACGCAACTCTCCTTTGTCGTCGATCCATCGGGTTGATCATGTGGCGCCGCGAATGACCTCGGCGCCGCCCATGTACGGCCGAAGGACTTTGGGGATGGTGACCGTGCCGTCGGCGTCCTGGAAGTTTTCGAGAATCGCCACCACGGTGCGGCCCACCGCCAACCCGGATCCGTTCAACGTGTGGACGAAATCGGGTTTCTTGTTGCCACCGCCGAGGCGGTAGCGGATCCCGATGCGCCGCGCCTGAAAACTTTCGAAATTGCTGCACGAGGAAATTTCCCGGTAGGCGTTCTCTCCCGGCAACCAGACTTCCAGGTCGTAGGTCTTGGCGGCCCCGAATCCCAAATCGCCCGCGCACAACGTCATCACGCGATAGGGGAGCTCGAGCGCGGTCAGAATGGCTTCCGCGTGTCGAACCAGGCGTTCGAGGGCGGGATAAGAATCTTCGGGCCTGGTCAGCATGACCAGTTCCACCTTGTTGAACTGGTGCTGGCGAATCAATCCGCGCACATCCTTGCCGTAGGAGCCGGCCTCGCGCCGGAAACACGGCGTGTAGGCGACGTACGCTTTCGGCAGGTCCGTGTCCGCCAGGATCTCCTCGCGATGAAGATTGGTCAACGGGACTTCGCCGGTGGGGATCAGAAAATAGTCTTCGGCGGCGAGACGAAAGAGGTCGTCTTCGAATTTCGGCAATTGGCCGGTGCCCGTCATGCTCGCGCGGTTGACGAGGAAGGGCGGGAGGATTTCGAGATAGCCGTGATCCGCGGTGTGCCGATCGAGCATGAAATTGGCCAACGCCCGCTCCAGCCGCGCGCCCGCGCCGCGGGACACGACGAACCGCGAGCCGGTCAATCGCGCCCCGCGTTCGAAATCCAGAATGCCGAGGCGCTCGCCGATCTCCCAATGCGGCTGGGGCTCGAAAGCGAACCGGCGAGGCTCGCCGATGCGCCGCGCTTCCACGTTGGCCGACGCATCGCGTCCCGGCGGAACCGACTCGTGCGGCAGATTGGGCAGCGCGAGCAGCGCCGCGTCCAGGTCGACGCTCGCGGCCTGGTACTGCGCCTCCAGGTCCTTCAATTGGTCCCCGACGCCCTGCATCTCCGACCGCAACCGGTCCGCCTCGTCGCCCGCCGTTCCGCCGCGTTTGAGCCGGGCGATCGTCTCCGATGCGGTATTTTTCCGTTGCTTGAGGCCTTCGATGTCGCGTTGGAGCCGCCGCCGCTCCTCGTCCCCCCGGATCAACGATCCCAGGTCGGTGTGGTAGCCACGCTTACGATAAGCGTCCTCGACGCGCGAAAGATCCTCTCGGAGGATACGGATATCAAGCATGGCCGGATGCTACCACATTTGCCGGCCGCCGATAAAGCGTCGCCTGCTGCGTTGTCGCTGCGGGAATCCCTCCTCACGTACGACCCAGTACGCTCCGGGGGGTTCCCTTGCTCCGCCTTGCATTCGGCACTTTCTCGCCGGCCGGCGGCCTGCGTCGCCGGGATACTACAAAAGGGGCTTGTGGGCGGTGGCGATCAGCGCCAGATTCGGGAGTTCAATGACGTTGCCGCGGCGGTAGGTGGCGATGTCGGCGAGGGCTCGGGCTTTGAAGGCGACGTGGGCGTGGCAGGAGAGCTTGGCCAGAATGTCTTTGAAGAGGCCGGTCTCGGTATTCAGGTCCCAATAGGCGAGGGGATTGTCGAAGCGGTAGGTGACGGTGAAGGGTTCGACCAGCACATCGGTCCACCCCGCGTCAACCAGCAGGCGTTGGAGAATAGCGGGTTCGCTCAGCGAGGTCATTCGCGGTTCGGGGGGCAGCTCGGCGGCGGGCAGGTAATCCGGCAGCAGACGCCAGAGGGGGTAAATCGAATGCATCTGCGGCAACGGGCCCCACACGGCGATGGCGGCCCGGCCGCCGGGGCGCAGCACGCGCCACATCTCGCGCGCGCCCGCCGTGCGATCGTCGAAGAGCATGACTCCGAAACGGGACATCACGCGATCGAAGTGCTCGGCCGGCAGATCCAATCGCTCGGCGGGCATGACACGGTATGAGAGGCTGGTCAGCGATTCGGCCGCCGCTTTCGCCGCGGCGCGCGCGATCATGGCCTCGGCCGAGTCCACGCCGGTCACGGTGACGGACGGGCCGAAGCGCCGGGCGATCGAGAGGGCGGGCTCGCCGGTGCCGCAGGCCACGTCCAACACCGTGTGACCCGTGCGGATGCCGGCCGTTGCAATAAGCCGGTCGCCCACCGGTTGAATATACGGCAGCCATCGGTCGAAGGTTTCGGCGATCGCGTTCCAATCGGGGGCGGGCGCCGGAGCGGGGTTGGCAGGCATCGGCGCATTCTAACGCGGGCACGTGCGCCGAGCAAGGCGCGCCGCGCTTGACGGAGTCGCGCCGCTGCCGTTATGCTGCCGCCATGATGTACCGGTTGATGGTCGCGGCCCTGTGTGCGGTTGTGCCGGGGAGTCCCACGTGGGCGGCGATGGGCGGCGGGATGTCCGCCGACCCGCACCGATCGATGTCCGACCTGTGGAGCCAGGAGGCCTGCCGCGCCTGCCATCTGCCGACCCATCCGGCCGATCAAGCGGTGCTCGACAGCGACACCTGCGCGGGATGCCATCGTCCGACGGCCGCGAGCGAAGAGACGCGGGAGCTGCCGCCCATCGACGGCCGGGCGAGAAAATCGAAGAGCGCCGACCGGCCGCTGGCCGTCAAGGACGGAATGATGCAGATTCCGGCGGGGCCTTTTCTGATGGGCTACGACAAGCGCCACCCCGACGAAGGACCGATGCACGTCGAGACGATCGCGCATCCGTATTGGATCGACCAGTACGAGGTGACCAATGCGGCCTACCGGCGCTTCGTAAAGACCGGCGGGGGCCGGCCGCCCGATCACTGGCTGGGCGGCGACTTCGAGTCCGGCCACGAGCGCCAGCCGGCGGCCTACGTCACCTGGCATGACGCCGACGCCTATTGCACGTGGGCCGGGAAGCGCCTGCCGACCGAAGCCGAGTGGGAAAAGGCGGCGCGGGGCACCGACGGCCGGCTGTTTCCCTGGGGAGATACATTCGATGCCGCCAAATCCAATTCCCCCCAACGCGCGCTCGGGCATTTAATGCCGGTCGGCAGCTTCCCCCAGGGCAAGAGCCCGTACGGATTGCTCGACGTGTCGGGCAATGTCTGGGAATGGACTGCGAGCTGGTATCAGCCCTATCCCGGAAACACCCACGCCTCGGTCAATTACGGCGAGCAATACAAGGTCGTGCGCGGCGGCTCGTTCGTGGATTGTTCGTTCTACCGCTGCGGCCTGTCCGCGCCGACGTTCAATCGCGGGTTCTTCAAACGCGAAACGAAGAACAGCGGGTTCGGGTTCCGGTGCGCGCGATGAGACGATCGACTCCCCTCGCGATCTGGGCCGCGTGCGCCGTCATCCTCGGTCTTGCGGCGTGTCAGCGCAGCGCTCCCGACGGGATGATCCCAATTCCCGGCGGGCCGTTCCCGATGGGCAGCGATCGGGTGGATGAGCGGGGTGAAGGCGGGGAGTTCGGCTTGGCCAAGCCGCTCTATCTCGACGAACATCCCCGGCACGAGGTGAACCTGCCGACCTATTATATCGACCGCTACGAGGTGACCAATGCCGATTACGGCCGGTATGTGGAGGCGACCCAGGCGCGTCCGCCCAAATCGTGGCCCAACGGTCGCGTGCCCCCCGGTCGCGAGCGCTACCCGGTCACGCACGTGAATTGGTATGAGGCGGAGCAATATTGCCGTTGGGCGGGCAAGCGCCTGCCGACCGAGGCCGAGTGGGAAAAAGCGGCGCGAGGCACGGACGGGCGCGAGTACCCCTGGGGCAATGAGTTCGATCCCAAGAAGGCCAATACCGGGGGAGCGGGCGTCGGCGATCTGGCGCCGGTGGGCAGCTTTCCCCAGGGCAAGAGCCCCTATGGGGTGGAAGATCTGGCGGGCAACGTCTGGGAATGGACCGCCGATTGGTACCAGCCCTATCCCGGCGCCACGTATGAGAGCAAGGACTTCGGCCGGAAGGTCAAAATCCTGCGCGGCTCAAGCTGGGGCGGCACCGGCCACTACGCGCTCCCCCTCTTTTATCGCAGCGCGTACCGCTTTTACATCGCGCCGGAGATGGGGTTTGCGGATGCGGGCTTTCGGTGCGCCAAGTCCGGCTAACGCCTTCGGCCGCCGATAAGGCGGCGTCTGCTGCGTTGTCGCGCGTGCTTGCATCCTCACGTACGACCCAGTACGCTCCGGGTGCAAGCCCGCACTCCGCCTTGCATCCACCACCTTCTCGGCGGCCGACAAGGTAGACGGCTTGACCCTTCCAGCGCAAACGTGATAGAAGTCCCCGCCTCTCTTGACGTGTTCATTGGCGGCGTAGCTCAGTGGCAGAGCAGGTGAATCATAATCACTCGGCCGGGGGTTCGAATCCCTCCGCCGCCACCCCACGTCATCGCGCGGATAGGCCGGGATCGGCTTCGATTCCTCCCTGAGACTTGTGGTACAGTCCCCGGGAAGTCGAGTCGGGTTTTCGGCTTCGCAACCACGCACTCCGGTGAGTGCTCTGCCCGGTCATTCCCATCGCATACAAGGAGGCTGCTATGTCCTCAATGTTTCCTCGACGTGTTCTCACGGTGTTTCTGGTGTCGCTGGTCCTGGCTGCGCTTCCCTCCATCACGTGGGCGAGTCATTCGTGGGGCGGATATCACTGGGCGCGCACGAGTAATCCCTTCACCCTGAAGCTCGGCCATAACGTCTCAAGCGCGTGGGACGCCTATCTCGGCGATGCCTCAACCGATTGGAGCGTCTCGCCCGAGCTGGACACCACGGTCGTGGCGGGTGGGGCAGGCAATGTCCGGCGCTGCCGACCCACCGGCGGGCGGGTGGAAGTCTGTAGCGCCACCTATGGTAATACCGGCTGGCTCGGCGTGGCCGGGATCTGGATCAGCGGCGGCCACATCGTCCAGGGCTATGTCAAGGTCAACGACACGTACTTCAATACCGCGGACTACGACACCCCAGGGTGGCGGCACTTGGTGATGTGTCAGGAGGTTGGGCACGCCTTAGGTCTCGATCACCAGGACACGACATTCGACAATGCCAACCTCGGGACCTGTATGGACTATACGAGCAGCCCCTACGGCCCTCCGTCCAACGAGCATCCCAACCAGCACGACTACGACCAACTGAGCCTCATCTATCAGCACCTCGACGGCACGACCACCGTAGGCCAAACCGTCAGCCGAGCCGCCGGCCAGCGCGAGGATCGCTCCCCGGTGGGGACGGCCCAATGGGGCAAGCTGATCCGTTCGACCAACGGCGGACGGACCGAAGTCTTCGAACTCGACCTTGGCGGTGGGAACAAGACATTGACGTTCGTCATCTGGGCGAACGCAGGAGAGTAAGGCGGCGCAAGCCTGTAGAAGAATTATTGATGGGGGGCGAGGCGTGAGCCTCGCCCCTCATGCATTTGCGGGAGGCGGGCGGAGTCATCGGATGCATCGACGACGAATTGCGCTCGTGGGGTTTGTGGTCCTGGCCGTGGGCTCCGCCGCGTGCGGAGGCTTATCGGCCTCGAATCGCCCGCAACACGCCACCGACTACGCGAGCGTGCTCGACCATCTGCGGGCGGCGGGACTCAGTGCCGAACCGGGAGAAGAAGTCGAGCAACCCTTCCTGGCCGTCACAGGGAGAATGATCCAGGTCCGCGGCGGGGACGTTCAGGTCTTTTCCTATTCCGACCCGGCCGCCGCAGCCGCCCAAGCCGCCCGCATCTCGGCCGACGGCGCCACCGTCGGGACCGCGAACATCCACTGGATCGGCCCCCCACATTTTTACCGGCACGGTGTGATCCTGGTGGTGTACGTCGGTGACGATGCGCAGGTCCTGCGCGCGCTGGAGTCGGCGCTGGGCCCACAATTCGCCGGCCGATAAGAGGAGCGCAAACGCCGATGGCCCCCTGCTACCGGCGGGAGAAATCGACTACGAGTCGGCGTCGGTCGGCAAGGTCGTCAAGATGTCGATCAACTCCTCGCGGGAGAAGGCTTTCAGCGTGGTGTCGTCGTCTTCCACCATGGCGTTCATCAGCTCGGCCTTCTTTCGGATCATTTGGTCGATCTTTTCTTCCAGCGTGCCGCGGGTGACGAGCTTGATGACCTGGACGCCGCGTGTTTGGCCGATGCGGTGGACGCGGTCGGTGGCTTGGTTCTCTCGGGCCGCGTTCCACCAGCGGTCGTAGTGGATCACCACCGAGCCGGCGGTGAGGTCGATGCCCACCCCGCCGGCGAGCAGGCTGCCCACGAAGACGCGGCACTCCGGGTCGGTTTGAAACGCCTTGACTACCGCCCGACGATCGCGGGTATCGCCCCGCAGCGAGACCCATGCCACGCCGTACTGATCGAGCCATTTGGTGATGAGGTCGATCATCTCCAGATATTGGGTGAAGACCACCACCTTCTCGCCGCCATCCAGCGCCTCGTCCATCAGCTCGGTGAAGAGATCGAACTTGCCCGAGGACATCGCCCGGCCCTTGGGGCCTTTGATGACCAAGGCGGGATGGTCGCAGAGTCGTTTGAGCTTGGACAGCAGGCTGAAGATGTGGATGTAGGGGATGGGGCCGCCGCCGCGGCGGAGATCGTCGGCCAGGCGCCGACCGTCCTGATCGACCAGTGCGCGATAGGCGACCGCCTGCTCGGGCGAAAGGCGGCAGTGGCGGAGGTCTTCCACTTTGGCCGGGAGGTCTTGTAAGACCTCGGCCTTCAGGCGCCGCAGCTTGAACGGGTGGATCGCGCGCTTGAGTTCCGCTTCCCGCTTGCGATCTCCGCTTTTAATGATCGGTGTTTCGAACGTCCGCCGGAACAGTTGCAGGCTACCCAGATAGCCGGGCAAGAGAAAATCCATGATCGACCACAGCTCGGCCAGGCGGTTTTCGATCGGCGTGCCGGTCAAGGCCAGGCGGTGGCGGGCGGAGATCGACTTGGCGCCTTTGGCGGTGCGGGTGGTCGGGTTCTTGATCTTCTGCGCCTCGTCCAGGACGAGGTAGTTCCACTCCACCGCTTGAAACACCGCCGCCTCACGCGCCAACAGAGTGTACGTCGTCAGGACGACCGGCGGAACCGTACCGGTCGAGAGCGCCGCGCGGGTGAAGCCGTGATACCGTACCGGAGCCAGCAGCGGGGCGTGCTCGGCGATCTTGTCCTCCCAGTGGTCCAGTACCGAGGTGGGACAGACGATGAGTGAGGGGCGGTCCGGGTCCTCGCGCAAGGCGGCCAAGAGCAGGGCCATAGTCTGGTGCGTCTTGCCGAGGCCCATCTCGTCGGCGAGGATGCCGTGGAAGCCGTTGCAATGAAGGAACCAGAGCCAGTCGTACCCCGTGCGTTGGTAGGGGCGGAGCGAGCCTTTCAGGTCGGAGGGCTCTGGAGCAGGGGCCGGCGGGCGGAGGCGATCCAGATCCGCCTCGAAGCGGGCCACCGTCTCGTCGCGCGTGATCGTCATCTCGCTGGTCCACTGGGCGCGGTGACGCAGATAACCCATCCGCGGCATCGCCACGCGCCCCTGTTCCACGCGCCCGCCGGCCTCGTGAAACGCCGCCGCGAACGCGGGCGGGACCGTGACCCAATCGTTGCCGCGCCGCAGCGGCTCGTGGGTTTCGGCCGCGTGCACGAGCTCTTCGAACGTGAAGTCATGACCGCCGGCGCGATAGACCGGGTCGAGCCAGAGCCAGTCGCGGTCTTTGCTTTCCACGGTCACGGCCTTGAGCGTGGGGACGGTGAGCACGTGGCTGTTCTGCACGGCGGGCGAGGCTTTGTAGCGCGGGTAGTTGAGCAGCCGCGGGGCTTCTTCTTCCAGGAAGCGGCGGATTGCCTGCCCTTCGATCACCGTCGGCGTCGTCCGCTGGAAATAGGGGGCGAAGTGCGGGGGAATCGGCTGGGTGGTATAGAATGCGCCGTCCGACCAGATCCAGCCCCTATCGACCGGGATGACGCGCCCGGTCGGCGCGCGACCCGTGCGCGACGGATGGCGGAACGACGGGGTGAGCACGAGGCGGCCTTCGGCGTCGTAGGCCGCCTCCAGTTCGGGAATCAACGGCGTGCGGTAGACCTTGGCATCCCGGGCGCGCGCCGACCACGTGCCCCGCCCGCGGAGAAATTCCAGCGCGGCGGGGGAGCGATGGCCGGGCAACACCAGACGGCCCTCGTCCGCGGAGCCCGGCGTGCGAAACCGCAGTTCCACCTGCGGCGCGGCCTCGGGGCGTTCGAGCAGATCCACGCGCAGATCGCTCCAGGTCGACGGGTCGATGAGCGGGGCGATGGGATTGGCAACGGGCAACCGCGAGGCGAGGCCCCGCGCCCACGCGGGTCCCCATGCCGGTTTCACCACCGGGGGCGCGGGGCGCGGCGGGCGGGTCAGGGCGAGCCGGGTGCGGTGCTCCATCCAGGTCAACAGCACGGCCACCACGTGCTTGCACGGCTCGTCATATTGTTGCGCGAAGACGCACGAGCATTCCCACAACAGGCCGTCGGGGCCCGCCGGGGAGACCGTCACCGCGTAGGGGCGCGGCGCATTGCCCCGCACCCGCGCCCACAACGTGCCGCTGTCGGTGGGCGCGAGTTCCAGGACCGCCCGGCTGCGCGAATACTGCACCCCGCGGTCGAACACGTCCGGCGCGGTCAACGCCTGGATCTGAGGGATCGTGAGGAGATCGAGAAAGGACACCGGGGCATGATAGGGGATTTACGGAGCGGGCTCAAGCCTCGCCTCGGGGTGCTCCGTCCCTCCGCGTGATCCGCCGGTTACGTCTTACCGCTTGGTCCGGAAAAGTATTCGGCGCGGCTGACGGCCACGTCGGAGACGAACATCACCCCGGTATGGCGGTCGAAGAGCGGTTTGAGGCCGGCCAGAACCGGCTCCACCTTGTCCTGCGGCACGACGGTCACCAGCATCACCAGGCTGTCCATCTCATTGAACATGGGATGGGCGGTATGAAAACCGTGGTGGCCTTTCCCCGAAATGTTGTGGAAGATGGTGTAGCCGGTCGCCTTGATGCCGTCCAGCAAATCGGTCGCGAATTTCACGTGCTCGCCCTGGATGATGATCCTGATTTCCTTCATGGGATGAAGCGTAAGGCCGGTCATGCGCGGTGGTCCTCCTTGTCACAACGTGTTCGTGCCAACTGATGTCCATCCCCGTTTCGGTCCATAGTCATAAAACGTGTTGTCGTCCGGATCAAGCGCCGCAAGTCGAACCCATTCGTTGTCGTACAAATGCTGAAGGACGCGGTGGCGACGAATGATCTGGAGGATGCGTTCCCTGGGCGCTTCAATCAACGTGAACAAACGCATGGGCTCGTGATAGGGCCGTGGTCCGTCCATCACGGTCTGCCAGGCCAGCCCGGTGCGGAGGTCGCTCTGGGGACCGGACATGATCCCGAACCGACCCACCACGTTGTGATAAATCTTACTTCCGCTGCCGTAGACCTCCGTGTCCACCGTTGAAAAATAGTGCTCCATGTTGATCCATTGGCCGACGATCTGTGGTCCGGTCATCACAATCTCCAGGAGCCGACCGGACGCATCTTCCCGATAATCATACGAATGGAGAAAGGCCCGGCCTTCGAGATCAACCCCTTTGGTCAGCGCGCGACGCCCGATAATGAACGCTGCGTTGCCCGACAGGCCCCACTCCGGCCGGACCTGGCTCCAATCGCCGCTTCGCCGGCGCGTCTCCCGCGCCGCCTTCCGGGGCGACAGGGCAAATGAGATCTCCGGGAATCGATCGCACCGTTCCCCGCTGTTCCGCCAGCCGGCGTCTTCGAGGTCGCGGCTCAAGCGCAGCAGGTCATTGAGATGGGTATGCGGGATATCCTCCAGATCGAAGAGCTCGACGGTGTCCGTGGTGGTGTCGTGCTGGCCGGCGATGAAATAGGTGTCCTGGGGAACGATCAGGCCGTTTTTCGCGAGGGCCTCGCGCACCTGCGGCTTGTTGGCCATGACCGCCAAGACCCGCGCATTGGCCTTGCCCGTGTTGCCGCCGCAGGCTCCGCAGTCGAGCGCCGCTTCGAACGGATTGTTGTCCGACGTGCTGCCGTGGCCGCAGAAGAGGACCAGGCGGGCGAAATTCCCGGTCAGCCCCATCATTCGGAGCGCGGTCTCCACCGTGAAGGCCTGTTCGTTGGGGGTGAAGCCCATGCGCGTGATACGTTCCATACGCGAAAACACCCCGCCGGGATCGATCCGATACTGCTCGCGCAGCATCGTGATAAACGCCGCCTCTTCGTCGGATGACAGCGATCCCTTCGGAGCGCGTTGACCGCTGTCGGTCTCGCCTAAAGCCCGTTGTCGTAAAAACTCCAGTCGCTCGAGCGAGAGATTCAAGTCGTGGTCGCCGAACTGTTCTTGGAGGGCGCGGCGGATGATTCCGCGCTGCTCGGCAGCCAGCATCTCGGTGACCTCCGTCCGCGTCAATTTGTCCACCGTGAGGCTCGTAGAGACCGGCGGAACCAAGAGGCGTCGCAGCCGGGCGGCCCACGTGTGATACGCCGCGGCGAAGACCGTCTTTCCGATCAACGGCAGACTGTAGAACCACCCGAGCGACTCCACCATGACATACGGCGTGACGACATTTTCTTTGAGATCATGCACCAGCGCGTGGCCTGCGTGGAGCAGTTTGAGTCCGGCCCGGCGTCTGGAGAGTAGTCGGACTTGATAGCTCCTGGGCACCTCACGCACCGTATTTTTTGCCTTCATGATGACGGGAAACTGATCGGTCTCATGATGGCTGCCCAAGCCTTGATACCGAATGAAGACGATGAAAAACCCGGCGAAGCCGAACGTATCGTAATCGCCGACGGCTTCGAGGTGTCGCCGGAACGATTCGGAACGGACATCGATGCAAAACACCGCCTGTGATTGCGGGCGGACGAGGACCGGGGCTCGCGTCGCCCCTTCTCGCTCGCTTGGATCGCTCTCGGTAACCCGATACAGGTTGTCGATATTCGGCCGGAGTTTCTCGATGAGCCGTTCCCGATAGCCGGCTTCAAACGCCTTCAACCATACCGGCCCATGGTCGGATTCCGGGAAACTATCCAGCCACTCCAGGAGCGTGTGAAGTGTCTCCGGCGCCGTGTCCATCAGCACCGAGGGTGCGATCGACAAGGCGTTCGCCAGGGCCAGGAGCCGCCAGGACGCGACGCGACTGTGGGGACCCGCGCCTTCAACCGTGGGGACCGCCTTTGATGCCGACACGCCCCGGATCGCCTCGACGTTCCCGTCGATTCCCCGTTCCTCCCGGCACGCCTGCTGCACCAACTCGCGCTCATACCAGAGGCGCACGGCAAGATACTGGATGAGGTCGATGGGATACGCCTGTTGCCACTCGTAGTCGGTTTGATCCGCCCGCCACTTGATGAACGCCGCCCAGCCGGGCATCGCTCCGAAATGCAACGCCAGAAAGTCCTGCCACGCGTCGGACGGAATGCCGAGCGCGGCCAGGTGTTCGAGCAGGGCATCCTCCGGAAGGGTCGGCAGGCGGGCAATGTTCCGGCGACTGTGGGCGATGCCGCAGGGCGACCATTCCTGCGCAGCCAGCACTTTCCATGCGGCGTAGAAGCCGTTCTCCCGGCCGGGCATCGACCAGGCGGCATGCCCTTCGTCCAAAAAGGCCTCGCACCAT
>JBDSOK010000132.1:0-6224 GCA_039914845.1 Nitrospiria bacterium
GATCATGGCGCCGGGGCCGAAGGTTTGGGCCGCGTAGCGGTCGGCGGCGAATTCGCGGCGGCGGGAGAAGTAGCAGATGGGGATCATCGCGAGGAACGAGAGGACGGTCTGGATGAAGAAATAGGCGACGAAGGCCAGCATCTGGTTCCGCTCGGCGATGTGGCGGGTGATGATGTTGCTGACGAAATAGACGAAGGTGTTCATCAATCCCATCAGGACCGTGGTGGTGAACATGTCGCCGTTGAAGACGTGTCCCATCTCGTGGGCCACGACCGCCCGCACGCCCTGTTCATCCAGGTGCCGCAGCAGGCCGGTCGAGACCGCCACCATGGCGCGATGTTTGCTCGGGCCGGTCGCGAACGCGTTCGGATCGGGCGCATCGTAGATCCACACCTCGGGCATCGTGATGCCCAGCCGGGTGGAGAGATCTTCGACCGTCCGGTAGATCACCTGTTCGTCGGCGGTGCGGGGTTGGGTGATCCGCTGCGCGCGGAGCCCGACCCGGGCGAGCCGCTTGGAGAAGAGGAGGCTGATGAACGCGCCCCCGAATCCGATGACGAACGACCACAAGAGCAGCGAGTGATTGGCCGAGTGCCGCAGGTCGATGCCGAACGCCGGCAAGACGAACTGCACCAGAATGGTGAATGTAACCGAGAGCGTGACGAAAATTAAGACGTTCGCCACTACCAGCCAGACCATGCCCTTCATCGTTTTCATCGTATTCCTCCGCCCCGACTGTCCGATCCCGTTACGTGGCGGCGATTGTAACACGCTCGGCCGGCCGAAGAACATGTCCTTCGCGTGGGTAACCCCGCGCCTGCGACTCGCGCGGCGGTCTTGACCGTTTCATTTCCTGGTGTAGGTTTACGTCGTTGACACGATGAGAACGGACAACGTGATTCAATCGTACGCCCTCCATCGATACCCGGCCGGCCGAAAAGACCACGAATCGACTTCTCGCGAAAGGACGATCCGATGAATGCTGATGCCAAAACGGAGATCCTCTTAGTCGAGGATAATCCGGACCACGCCGAATTGACGATGCGCGCGTTGCGGAAGGGAAGCCTGGCGAATCACATCCTCTGGGTCAAGGACGGAGTCGAGGCGCTCGACGCGTTGCGCAGTCAACACGCCTACGCCGACCGGGCCTCACGCCCGCTCCCCGGTCTGGTGCTGCTCGACCTGAATCTTCCGAAGTTGTCGGGCCTGGAGGTGCTGCAGGCCATGAAGTCCGATCCCGTTCTGCGGGTGATCCCGGTGATCATGTTGACCACGTCGGGACGCGACGATGAGGTCAAGAAAAGCTTCGAGTTAGGCGCCAACAGCTTTGTCACCAAGCCCGTGCAGTTCTCGGAGTTTTCCAAGAAGATCCGCCAGATCGAACTGTACTGGCTCTTGGTGAATCGACTTCCTTCCGCCGCGGCAGCCTGAGAGATGGCGCGATGAAGATCCTCTTGGTGGAGGATCAGCCGGATCAAGCGCTGATCGTCGAGCGCGTCCTTCGCCGGTTCAACCACAAGTGGAACGTGACCGCCGTAGACAGTGGCGCGTCGTGTCTGGCTCGTCTGGCCGATGAATCGTTCTCGGTCGTGGTCCTCGATTACAGCCTTCCCGGCATGAGCGGATTGGAGGTATTGGAGCAGATTACCATCCGGCATCCGCACGTACCCGTCGTGATGGTGACCGGTCAGGGCGACGAGCAGATCGCGGTCAAGGCGATGAAAGGCGGCGTAGCGGACTATCTGGTGAAAGGCGATCAGTATCTCACGAGCCTTCCGTCGGTGGTCGAAAAGGTTGTCGAACAGGATCGGCTCAAGCAGGCGCTGGCCGAATCCCAGCGGCGGCTCAGCGACCTGCTGCAAATCTCGCTGGACTTGTCGATGGCCGCGGACCTGGACCGGGCGGCCCAGATTCTGGCCGACGGCGCGCGGGTGCTGACCCGCTCGGGGGTCGGACTGGTCATCTTCCTGGATCCCGGCAGCGGATTGGTTGAACACGTGGCCACGTCTCAACTGACTCTTCACGAAAACCTGCTCCAGACCTCGATTGAGGGGCGCGGCATGCTGGGGGCGCCTCTGAACGCCTCCGCACCCGTGAGTTTTGCCGACGTGTACCAGCAGCCCGATCGCAACACGATGCCGGCTCACAGTCCGTTGATCGAAGCGGCCATGGTCCTCCCGATCATGTGCCAGCACCGTCCCTCGGGCATTGTCCAGGTGGGCAATCCGGATGAGGGGGCGCCCTATCGGTCCGATCAAATGGAAGTCTTGCTCAATCTCACTCTCCACGCGGCGAGCGTGATTGCGAATCTCCGTTCGGTGGAGGAAGCGCGCAAGCAGGCAGTGACCGACGGCCTGACCGGATTATACAACCATCGCGAATGCCAGAAACGGCTGGCCCAGGAAGTGGAGCGCGCTCAGCGATACGGACGGGGATTTTCGATCGTCATGATCGACGTCGATCATTTCAAGACGTTCAACGATCGGTATGGGCACCAGGTCGGAGATCTGGTGCTGACTCGCGTTGCGCGGACCGTCGCCCGGCAGCTCCGGCAGGTCGATATCGGAGCCAGGTATGGCGGAGAGGAGTTCCTGGTGATTCTGCCGGAGACGGCGGGCGACGCGGGGGCCGCGGTCTCCGAGCGAATCTGTCGCGCCGTCGCCTCGGAACAGATCGCGCTGCCGTCGGGCGATCAGGTGTTCGTGACCGTCAGCGCGGGGACAGCGAGCTTTCCCGATGACGCCGATGGGCGTGAAGGCTTGATCGCCGCGGCGGATCACGCGCTCTATCTTGCGAAGGAACGTGGAAGAAATGGCGTGTGCCGGTATGACCGCGCCGAGCGGACGTCCGGCGCCCCCGAACCGGAAACGATGACGGCGCTGTTGGGCGATCCGACCTTACAGGCCATCAAGGATCTCGCCGCCGCGGTGGACGCCAAGAGCGCGTATACCCGCGGCCATTCGTTGGAGGTGACGCAGTATGCCGTCCGATTTGCGGAGCACCTCGCGTTGACCGACGATCAGAAAGAAGGCCTGCGAATTGCGGGCCTGCTCCATAACCTGGGCATCGTGAGCGTGCCGGACCGCATCCTGGCCAAACCGGGTCCTTTGGACGAGGAGGAACGGAAAATCATTCAGGCGCATCCGGGGCTGGCCGACCTGATCGGAAAAGATGTCCCCCGGTTCAAGGGGGTGACCCAAGCCATTCTGTATCATCACGAGCGCTGGGACGGCCACGGATACCCGCGCGGGCTGAGGGGTGAAGAGATCCCGCGGCTGGCGAGAATTTTGGGATTGGTGGAGGCCTATCACGCGATGATCTCTCCCAGGCCTTATCGGCGGAGACTGACCCCGGACGAAGCGATTGCAGAGCTTCGCGCCGGATCTGGCACGCAGTTCGATCCCCACCTCGTCGATCGCTTCATCGACGTGCTGGCCGCCGGGTCGATTCCGGCCCGGATCCCGTCGCCGAAGGCGGCCTGACGATGGGACCGGGTCTTTTCGGGCGACGGCTCTCGTCAATCCGCCGATTGCCGATCCGACGGCGCCTGCTCGCCGCGTTTTTCTTGATTCTGGGTTGCATGGGATGCGTCGTGTTGTCGGTTGCGGGCCAACTCCTGGTCTTTCGCGATGCGATCAATGTGATCGACCAGACCCAGCTTCAACAGCGGCGCATGCTGGAAGAGATCGCGAGCGCATACGAAGCGTTGGGCGGCACGGCGCTCGCGTTATTGACCAATCCCGAGGATGAATTGGCGGTTGAGCGCGCGCACTCGATTCGCACCGACATCGATCAGGTGCTCGTGACGATACGGGAGGTGGTCGGCACCTTGTTTACCGGGATGGCGCCGGATTTCCGCCGAGGTGTCGAGAGCGATCTCTTCAACGTCGGTCTGTACCACGAACGGTTGCTCAACGTGCTGGATGCCCTGCGGAGGGATCGGTCGATCGATACGTATCTGGCTTTTTCCGCCGTGGCCGACCAAGCCGGGGCCCAATTACGGAACATCGAAAGCGATCTTGACGAGGTGATCGCGTTGAAGACCGGCCTTCTGCGACGGCAGGTCAATCGATTGATCGTAGTCTCCGGCGGATTATTCTTCGTGGCCATGGTCTTAGGTGTGGGGCTGAGCCTGGTGATCGCGCGATCGCTGACCGGTCCGATTCGCGCGCTCTCGGTTGCGGCCGGACGCATGGCGGCCGGTGATTTCGACGCGGCGGTGCCCGCGTCTCCCGAATTCGGCGCCCGCGATGAATTGGCCGCGCTCGGCGCCTCGTTCGGGACCATGGCCGGGGCGTTGAAGGCCCAGGTCGGCCAATTGCGGGAGCTTAACGACACGCTGGAGACTCGAGTCGCCGAGCGCACCGTGGAGTTGGCTCGGCGTAACGCGGAGCTGGATACGTTCACCTACACGGTCTCGCACGATTTGAAGAGTCCGGTGGTCGCTCTCCAGGGTCTGCTTTCGATTCTCATCGAGGACTATGGCGGGCGATTCGATGATGAAGGTCGTCGCTACCTGGATCGGCTGATCGCCAACACGACCCACATGAGCCGATTGATCGAGGATCTGCTCGCGCTCTCGCGCGTGGGGCGATCGGCGGGGCGGTGCGAGCCGGTGGCGGTCCGGGAACTGATTGAGGACGTTCTGGCATTCCATTCGGATGCGATCCGCACCCGAGGGATTCGCATCGAGTCGCCCGTGCTGCCGACGCTCATGGCGGACCGGGTGCTCTTGCGTCAGGTCTTTCAAAATCTCCTGAGCAACGCCATCAAGTTTCTCGGCGACCAACCGGCTCCCGTGATCGCGGTGGAGTGCCGGGATGAGGGCCCTCTCGTGCGATTTGCGGTTCGGGATAACGGCATCGGCATCGAACCGGCCTTTCATGACAAGGTCTTCGTGATCTTCCAGCGCCTCCAGGATCTTGACGTGGAGGGAACCGGCGTCGGCTTGGCGATCGTCAAGAAGATCGTGGAACAGGTGGGCGGAACGGTGGCGCTGCAGTCCGCAAAAGGACAGGGGGCGGTCTTCTCGTTTACGTGGCCGCGCGCCACGGCGTCGGCCGCCGCCCTGGCGGCGTAAGCGGCAAGCCCCCGCGATTGACCGTCCTTCGGGTTCTGGTGTATAACGGCGCGACGGGAGACCGTATGCGCGAACGATCGGCCCGATGGGCCTTGGCGGGCTTGGCGGCGGGATGGCTGGCTCTGGGCGCTTCTTCGAGCCCGGCTGCCGACGGGCATCAGATCGTGATTGAGCCCGAGACCTATCTCTTCGCCCCCCAGGCCCTCTCGATCCGCCAAGGGGATACCGTTGCCTGGACCAACCGCGACGGCCAGATGCACATGGTCGTCACGTCCAAACCGGATTCGAACGGACAAGAACTGGAGATCTACGCCCGGCTCAACCCGGGCGAGACCTTCAAACATCAGTTCAACAGCCCCGCGGCGTATTACTATTTCTGCGCCGTCCATTTCCAGATGTGGGGCATCATCTCCGTCAATCCCTAGCCCGGAGTGATCTGGCTCGTCGTGGTTCTGCTGGCCGGTTGTTCGGCGATTCGGTCCGAACCGGTCGCTCCCCTTCCCGAGGGGCTGCGCGTCGCGATCGATCAGGGCATCGCCGATATGTACCGGCGGGATCATCGGCAGGCCATCCGACGATTCTCCGACGTCCTCGACATTGCTCCCGACAATCAGGAGGTATGGCTTCGCCGCGGGTCCGCGTGGTTCCGGATGGAGGCGTATGCCGAAGCCTCCCGCGAGTATCTGGCCGTGCTGGCGGTCGATCCCGACAACTCCGAGGCCCGAGCGGGGTTGTGGGCGTCACAACTCCAATCCGCCGGATATTCCGAGGAGAGCCGAGCGACGGTGCGATCGGCGGTCGAATCCTGGTTGGCGGAACGTCCCCGGAGCACGTCCCGGCGGCTGGCGGCTTTCCGGGGGTTCAATCTCTTGCACGACGACCGCGCGGCCCGAACCCTGTTGATGGAGTTGCTCCGGGTTGAGCTGATCGGGGACGCCAGGGAAGAGATTGCGCAAGAGGCCTTTGAGGCGGCGCTGGGGGAAGAGGATCTCGATGCGCGGCGGCGCTTGGTCGAGGCATTCCTGGAGGGTTTTCCCGAATCCCCGTCTCGACATCTCTTCTATCAGTACCACCTCGGTTGGATGGCCCGCACGCACCCCAAGGCATTCCCCGCTGAGGCCCGCCGATTGCTCCGGACGGATCG
>JBDSOK010000136.1:0-3264 GCA_039914845.1 Nitrospiria bacterium
TGGGTGACGCCGCGCGAGCCGATGAGACGTTGGCCCGCGCGATCAAGGCGGTCGAAGTGACCACCGCCTCGTCCCCGGCTCGCCTGGGGGTTGCCGACGCGCTGGCCAAGAGCCCGAGGTGGGGCTCAGCGGAACCGCTGTATCGCGCGATCGTCGAGGCCGAACGGGGCGCTCCGACGATCCGCACGGCCCGGGCGTTCCTGGGGCTTGGCTTCATCGCGGAACGCAAGGGCGATCCGGCTCTGGCGATCGAGGCCTATCGCCGGGCCGCCGGGTTGGATCCCGCCCTCCTGGACGCCAGATTCAATCTGGCCAATCTCCTGATTCGGGCGGGACATACCGACGAGGCCACGGGCCTGTATGAGGCGATGCTGCGTGACGACGCGACGTTCTTTCCGGCCCGATTCAATCTGGGGCGATTGTATGAGCGGGCGGGACGCGTCCCCGAAGCCCGGGCGCAGTACCGGGCATTCCTCGACGGGGCCCCCCCGGCCCCATCCTACGAGGCCGCCCGGGCTCACGCCGCGGCGCGTCTCGAAGCGGGGCGCGAGAGATGATGCGCGCCGCGGGCGGGTTGGGCCCGCCGGCCGTCTTGCTGGCCGTCACGGCCGCGCTCTATGCCGGAGTGATCACTCACCCGTTCGAGTACGATGATTTTCACTCGCTGGTCGAGAACGGAGCGGTACACGGGTTCGGCCGATTCGCCGCCTTGTGGACGTCTCCCACCGCGGTCAGCGCGGAGGGGTCACCCGGCTATCGGCCGGTGCTCCTCAGCGTCTGGGCGCTGCAACACACGCTGTTCGGATTGAATCCGGCCGGATATCACGTCGTCAATCTTCTCATGCACCTCGGGGTCGTGGTCCTGACGTGGCGGTTGGCTGCGCTGGCCTACGGCTCACGCGCGGCCGCGTTGGTCGCGGCGGCGCTGGTCGCGCTTCACCCCCTCCACGTCGAGGCGGTCAATTATATTGCGGCGCAGTCGAGTCTTCTGGTGACGCTGTGCATGGTGGCAGCGCTGGTGCTGACGACCGAGGGCGCGGCGCGCCGGGGGACGGGACGCTCCGTGTGTTATGCCGGGTCGGTGTTGGCGGCCGGGCTCGCGCTGGGGGTGAAAGAGATCGCCGTGGTGTTTCCGGTGCTATTCTGGCTTTGGGAACGGCTTCGCGCTTCCCGCGGGGCTGGGCCGGCGACTCCCCGAATCTGGGTCTTCGCGTTTTGGGGACTGGCCCTCGGATTCGTCGCGCTCCGCCAGGTGATTCTGACCGGGGAGACCCTGTGGCTTGCGTCGCCCCCTCCGCCGGTGGTGGTCGCAGCCACCACGATGAAGATGATCACGTGGTCTCTCTGGGCTTGGCTGTGGCCGTTCACGGCGTCGGTCGATCACGGGGACCTCGTCGTGTCCGCTTCCCAGGCCTGGATATGGGTACTGGGCGGCGGGCTGACCCTCGTGAGTGCTCTGGTGTGGGCTCGACGCGGCATACCCGCTCCGTTCACGGCCCTGGCATGGACCGCGGCGTCGATCCTGCCCGTCGGCGCGGTGGTGCTCGTGACCCGCGTGGCGCTCTTTCAAGAGCATCGCGCGTACACGGCGGGCGTCGGCCTTGCCTTGGTGTCGGCGCCGTTCGTCGCCGGAGCCCTCCGCGCGCCGGGCCTGCGGCGTCGCCGCTGGACGGCCGCATTGGCCGGGATACTCGTGCTCACCGCCGCCGCAGCGATCGTCGCCCGCACGCACGTCTGGGCCGACCGGGTCGCGCTCTGGAGCGACGCGCTCGCGAAGTATCCCGAATCGGCACATGCCCGCTCCGGGTTGGTGGCGGCCTATCTGGCGGCCGGACGAGTCGACCTGGCCGAGGCGTCGTTGCGCGAGTCGGCGAGTCGCGCGCCCGATGATCCCCAAACGGTTTACGCGTTGGCCGATCTCCTGATGAAGACGGGACGCTGGGCGGAAGGTCAGGCCCTGAACGAACGCATCGTCGAGGCCCGGATCGGCCGAGCCGGCATGGCGTTTCTGCGGGGGGACATGCTGGCGAGCCGTGGGAACTGGGACGCGGCCCGTCGGGCGTATCTTGACGCCGAGGGGTTGGGTGGCCGAGGCCCCGAGCTGGACGCCCGGCTGGGGGCGGTCGCCGAACGCATGGGCAACCGTGCGGAGGCGTTGACGTTCTATCGCCGGGCGGCGACAGAGATGGCGACGACCGACGATGAGGCGGCCTGGCGTGAACGGGCGCGGGCGGCGCTCGCCCGGCTGGCGGAGACCGGCTCGTGACGCCGTTTGTCTCGGTCATCGTGCTGAACTGGAACGGCGAGGCGTTGCTGGCCGAGTGCCTGGACTCGCTGACGGCTCAAACATATCCGCGCGTCGAAATTCTGGTGGTGGACAACGGCTCCGCCGACGGGTCCGTCCGGCTGGTTCGAGAGCGCTACGGCGACACGGTCCGGCTGATCGAGACGGGGGCCAATCTGGGATTTGCGGGGGGGAACAACGTCGGGATCGCCGCGGCTCGCGGGGAGTATATTCTTCTGCTCAATAATGATGCCGCGGCCGATCCCGGTTGGGTTGAGGCGTTGGTCCGCGAGGCCGAGACGGATTCCCGTCTCGGGATGTGCGCGTCGAAAGTCGTCACATGGGAAGGGCCGGCTCGTATCGATAGTGCAGGCCTCCTGTTGTCGCGTGACGGCCTCGGCCGTGGCCGCGGTCGCGGTTCTCTCGACGACGGCCGATTCGGTCGAGCCGAAGACGCGTTACTGCCCAGCGGCTGTGCGGCATTGTATCGTCGAGCGATGTTCAACGAAGTCGGCTTGTTCGACGAGGCGTTTTTCATGTACTGCGAGGATGTCGATCTCGGGTTACGCGGGCGGCTGGCCAATTGGCACTGCCGCTATGTGCCGCGCGCGATTGTCCGCCATCGCTACTCGGCTTCGGCGGGCGGGTTCTCATTGGGTAAGGTGTTTTTGGTGGAACGCAATCGGGTGTGGGTGATGTTGAAGACGTTTCCGTGGTCGGCGATCGCGCTGTCCCCATGGTGGACGTTGACGCGCCTGGCCTGGCACGCCTACGCCGACGCGCGCGGTCGCGGCGGCGCCGGACGCGCACTGGACGGTGTGTCGGCGCGGGCGCTCGTCTTCACGGTCCTTCGCGCCTATTGGGCCGCCGCGCGCGGCGCCCCTGCGATGCTCGCCAAGCGGAAGCGCGGTCCGCGGGCGGCGTTTCGTGGATGGTTCCGATCGTACGGCGTCTCGGCGCGCGACGTGGCATTCACCGAA
>JBDSOK010000068.1:0-2500 GCA_039914845.1 Nitrospiria bacterium
CTCGAACCCTCGCGACACCTCCCCTCCTCTGCCCCGCACGCGTGGCGGGTCGGGGTTTTGGCTACGGACAATATGGTTCGGGCCTCGGGTACTGACGCGGCGCTCGGGGTGGACTTCCATGTGGCGCTCGCGCGGTGGAGCCGGCCGGACGGTCCGACGGTGCGGTCGCGGCTCCGGGACGATGACGCGGCCGATGTCTTCGGTCACCCTCGCCGCGCGGAGGTGCCGGTGCGGAGGGGGAATGTGATACGGGCGCACCACGCGACTATGAAATGTTTCGGCGTCGGCGTAGGCCCAGAAGCGGGGCTCGGAGCCGATCGAGACGTGGATGCTTGCGGGCGCCCAGGCGATGATGGGGCCTGAGATGACCCAGGTCACACGGGCGGGCGACCATTCGGTTCCGGGAATCCAGACCCAGCCGTACGGCGGAGACCAGATCCATTCGCCGTAATGCGAGGGCCCATCGCCCCATGGATCGGCCGAAACCCAGACCCAGTCCCCTTCCCACGCCCAATGCCCTCTCCAATAAGGGCGCCACTCGGCCTCCACCCGGGGACGCCAGACGCGGCCGTGGGTGGGGACCCGCACCCATTCTCCGAACGCTCGGAGATCGTCTCCCTCCGGCGGCCCGCCGGGCCAGGCGTATCCGTCGCGCTCCTCATTCTCCTCATGGGCCAAGACCGGTCCCGACGCCCAGACCGTCAATGCCAAGGCGCACGCCCCGGCCAGAATCATCCCCTGTCTCATGAGACCCTCCCTTGCTCGGGTTGACTGACGATTGAACAGACGGTCGGGGGAAGGGTTTATTCGATTCAAGCGGTCTTCAGGAACCGACGGCGTTCAACCAGGGGCCGCCGACCGGGCCATCGACCAACCACGCCGCCATCTCCCCGGCGGGGAGCGGCCGGCTCAGGAGATACCCCTGGACCTGGTCGCATCCGAGCAACTTCAGCCGCGCAAGCTGTTCGGCGGTTTCGACACCCTCCGCGACCACTTTGAGCTTGAGGCTGTGGGCCATGGTGATGATGGCGGTGACGATCGCGGCGTCATCGGCATCGGTCGTGATGTCGTGGACGAACGAGCGGTCGATCTTGACGGTCGCGATCGGAAAGCGTTTCAGATAACTGAGCGAGGAATACCCGGTCCCGAAATCGTCGAGCGCGATGGGGATTCCCATGGCGTGCAAGGCCTTGAGGGCATCGATGGTCGAATCCCCCGTCTGCATCAAGACGCTTTCGGTCAATTCCAACCCCAATCCATCGACCTCCAGGCCCGTCTCCGCCAACGCCCGCGCAACCTGCTCGGTCAGGAGGCCCCGGCGATGAAATTGCCGCGCCGAAAGATTCACCGCCACGCGGATGCCGGGACTCCCATTCGCCCGCCACGCCTTGCTCTGTTCGCACGCGGTGCGCAGCACCCACTCTCCAAGCGGGACGATCAATCCGGTCTCCTCGGCCACCGGAATGAATTTGGCGGGCGGCATCAACGTCCCATCCGGTTGCCGCCATCGTACCAGGGCTTCGGCTCCCACCAACCGACGGGACCGGAGGTCCACGACCGGTTGATAGTGCAGTTCGAACTCGTGACGCTCCAGGGCCCGGCGGAGATTGGTTTCCAATTCCATGTTCTCGAACACGCGGAAATTCATATCGGTTGTGTAGAGTTGGAACGTGTTCTTTCCCAAATCCTTGGCGCGGTACATCGCCGTGTCGGCGTTTTTTAAGAGCGTTTCGGGGTCGGTTCCGTCGGCGGGGGCCTGGCTGATTCCGATGCTGGTCGTGAGAAATAGCTCGACCTCCGCCACCACGAAAGGACGCGCCAGACCATCCAGGATTTTCTGCGCAACGGGAACCGCATCCTCCGGCCGGGCCATGTCCCGGAGGATGACGACGAACTCATCCCCGCCCAGCCGCGCCACGGTATCCCCGGCTCGGACACACGCCGTCAGACGATCGGCCACCGCTTTGAGCAGCCGATCGCCCAGGCTGTGACCTAAGGTATCGTTGACGTTTTTAAAACGGTCCAAATCCAAGAACAGCACCGCCACGAATCGTTCCTGCCAGCGGCTTCTGACCAATTCGTCCTTGAGCCGATCAAGGCACAACCCGCGATTGGGCAGACCGGTCAGCGGATCGTAGTTCGCGATGTAACTCAGACGCTCTTCGGTCCGCTTGCGCTCCACCACCCGTCCCAATTGGGTCCCGATATTCGCCATCACCGTCAAAAACGCGGGGTCGGGATCCGAAATCTCGGTCGAAAAAAATTCGAGCACGGCGACGACTTCTTTTCCCACCCATACCGGAAACGCGAAACCGGCTCTGATGCCGCATACTCTCGCCGGATTGGCGCGGGGGAAATTGTCGTCCACGGTGACGTCTCGAACCCACGCCGGTTGTCGCGACGCCAACACGCGCCCCGGCAACCCCTTCCCCGGCTCGAGCGACAGGGCTTCCGTTACCCGCCGAAATGACTCAAACTGTTCCGGGGTGTCCAGGTGCCA
>JBDSOK010000156.1:0-4610 GCA_039914845.1 Nitrospiria bacterium
ATCAAGGATCACTGCGTGATTGACCGCGCCGTGATCGAGGACGGCGCCTCGGTCGGACCGTTCGCCCATCTGCGGCCCGACACCGTGCTGCGGAGGAAGTCCAAAGTCGGCAATTTCGTCGAGCTGAAAAAAACCGAGTTGGGCGCGGGCTCGAAGGCCAATCACTTGACCTACCTCGGGGATGCGACGATCGGCGCGGACGTCAACATCGGGGCGGGGACCATTACGTGTAATTACGACGGCGAGCACAAGCACCGCACCGTGATTGAGGACGGGGTCTTCGTCGGCAGCGACACGCAATTCGTGGCGCCCGTGCGCGTCGGCAAGGGCGCAGTCATCGCCGCCGGCGCGACGGTCACCGCCGATGTCCCCGAAGACGCCCTGGTGATCAGCCGCGTGAAGCAAGTCGTGAAGCCCGGCTGGGCAAAAAGGCTGAGGGAAACAAGAGGGAAGAAAAAGAAACAAGGGGCTAAGCCCCCCCCACCCCACCCTCCCCCCTCAAGGGGGAGGGGAAAAAAAGCAGGGGAGGGGATGAGGCAAAGAGCCGGTTCAGGAGGGGGCAGATGCAAGGCGGAAGGAGGCGGCGCGCCCGGAGCGTACTGGTTCGTACGTGAGGACGCGCCGCCGACTGACAACGCCGCAGACGGCCGTTCCTGGACCGGCGGGCGTAGAGGAGAACACACGTGTGTGGAGTTGTCGGATACATCGGTAAACACCCCGCCGTCCCGATTCTGATCGACGGCCTGCGGCGGCTGGAGTATCGGGGGTACGACTCGGCCGGGATTGCGTTCCTGCAGGACGGGACGCTCCACGTCAAGCGGGCGGTCGGCAAGCTGGCGAACCTCGAGGCGGCGATGGGGGCCGAGCGCTACACCGGCTCGATCGGCATCGGCCACACCCGCTGGGCGACGCACGGCCGGCCCTCGGAGGAGAACGCGCACCCGCACCGCGCGGGACGGGTGGTCGTCATCCATAACGGCATCATCGAAAATTATCTGCCGCTCAAGCGCGAGTTGACCGCGGCGGGCTGCGTGTTCCTGTCCGAGACCGACACCGAGATCATCGCCCATTTGATCGATCGCGCCATGGCGGACGGCCGCGGGTTGGAAGCGGCGGTGCGCGCGACCCTGTCCCGCCTCCGCGGTTCCTATGCGATCTGCGCGATGGCCGAGAGCGAGCCCGACGTGCTGGTGGCGGCGCGGCAGGGGTGCCCGTTGATCGTGGGGGTGGGCGACGGCGAACACTTCATCGCCTCCGACGTGCCGGCGATCCTGTCCCATACGCGGTCGGTGATTTTTCTGGAGGACGGCGACGTGGTGGTGGCCGGGGCGGGTCGGCTGGTGATCTCCGGCGCGCAGGGCGAGGCGAGGGATCGCAAGCCGGTGCAGATTTCCTGGAGCCCGGCCATGGCGGAAAAGGGCGGGTACAAGCACTTCATGCTCAAGGAGATTCACGAGCAGCCGCAGGCGCTGATCAACACGGTCCAGGGCCGGATCTCCCCGGAGACCGGATTGGTCTATCCCGACGAGTTGGGATTGAGCGCCGAACGCCTGCGGACGCTCACGCGCGTCGTCATCACCGCGTGCGGCACGTCGTGGCACGCGGGACTGGTCGGCAAGTTCATGATCGAAGCGCTGGCCCGCGTGCCGGTCGAGGTGGATATTGCGTCGGAGTTCCGGTACCGTAATCCCATCATCACGCCCACCGACCTGGTCATCGGCGTCTCCCAATCGGGCGAGACGGCCGACACGCTGGGGGCGATTCGCGAGGCGAAGTCCAAGGGCGCCGGCACCTTGGCGATCTGCAACGTCATGGGCAGCACCATCGCCCGCGAGGCCGGCGGCGTGTTGCAAACCCACGCCGGGCCGGAGATCGGCGTGGCCTCCACCAAGGCGTTTACCTGTCAATTGGCCGCGCTCTTGCAAATCGCGCTCGCCCTGGGTCTCGAGCGGGGACGGCTGGAACCGGCAGGCGCCAAGCACCTGGCCGATGCGCTCTTCAAGTTGCCCGCGCAAATCGACGACTGGCTGCGGCGCTCGGCGAAGGACGTGGTCGAGATCGCCAAGCGGTTTGCGCTCTATGACGACTTTCTGTATCTGGGCCGCGGCATCAATTATCCGATTGCGCTGGAGGGCGCGCTCAAGCTGAAGGAAATCTCCTACATTCACGCCGAGGGTTATCCCGCCGGGGAGATGAAGCACGGGCCCATCGCGTTGATCGACGAAGTCCTGCCGGTGGTGATCCTCGCGCCGCGCGACGCCGCGCACGAGAAGGTCCTCAACAGCTTGATGGAGGTGAAGGCGCGCGACGGACAGGTGATCGCGATCGTGACCGAGGGAGACGACGAGACGCCGAGCCGTGCCGACGCGTCGATCGCGGTGCCCGCGCTGGATCCCTTCCTGATGCCGATCATGCTGACGATTCCCTTGCAACTCCTGGCGTATCACATCGCCGTGCTGCGCGGCAGCGACGTGGATCAACCGCGGAATCTGGCAAAAAGCGTGACGGTGGAATGACCATGGGGCGAGAGACAGGCGTTGTTCGTTGTCGGTTGTCGGTGATGCGAACAACGAATAACCAACAACGAGCAACGATCTCATGACGACTTTCCTCAACGACCTCAATCCTCCTCAGCGGGAGGCCGTCCTTCACGGCGACGGTCCCCTCTTGATTCTCGCGGGCGCGGGGAGCGGCAAGACGCGCGTGATCGCCTATCGCATTGCCCATCTGATCGCCGAGCGCGGGGTGTGGCCCAGTCAAATCTTGGCCGTGACGTTCACCAACAAGGCGGCGGGCGAGATGAAGGAGCGCGTGGGCCGGTTGCTCGGCGCGTCGGCCCGCGGGCTTTGGGTCAGCACGTTCCACTCGGCCTGTGTGCGGATCTTGCGGTCGCACGCCGACCGTCTGGGCTATCCCAAGGAGTTCGTGATCTACGATTCGGGCGATCAGGCGGCCCTGATTCGCGAGTGCGTGCGGGCGCTGTCGATCAACGAAGACGTGTACAAGCCGCAGGCCATTGCCCGGCGGATCTCGGATTTGAAGAACCGATTGACCACGCCCGAGACGTATCGCGGGGAAGCCGAGGGTTTCGGCATCGAAGACAAGGTCGCGCAGGTCTATGCGCTCTACCGCGATCGTCTGCGCACGGCGGCGGCGTGGGACTTCGACGATCTGTTGATGCAGGCGGTGGCCCTCTTCGAGCGCGCGCCCGACGTCCTGCAAGGCTACCAGCGGCAATTCCGCTATCTGATGGTGGACGAATACCAGGACACCAACCATGCGCAGTATCGCCTGGTCCGGCTCCTGGCGGGCGAGCGGGCCAATCTCTGCGTGGTGGGCGACGACGACCAGAGTATCTATGCGTTTCGCGGCGCCGACGTCCGCAACATCCTCGAGTTCGAGAAAGACTTTCCTCAGGCCAAGGTCGTCAAGCTGGAACAGAATTACCGTTCGACGCAAGCCATTCTGGACGCGGCGTCGGCGGTGGTCGAAAAGAACGAGTCGCGCAAGGGCAAGCGCCTGTGGACCGACAAGGCCGGCGGCGACAAGATCACGATCGCGCGCTTGCCGGACGAGGAGAGCGAGGCGAATTACCTGTGCCGGACGTTGCGCGAGCATCTGCGGGCGGGCCGGGTCTATCGCGACTTCGCCGTGCTCTATCGCACCAACGCCCAGTCCCGCGCGTTGGAAGACCGCTTGCGCAACGAGGGCATTCCGTATGTGATCCTGGGCGGCCTGCGATTCTACGAGCGTAAGGAGATCAAGGACGTCATCGCGTATCTGCGGGTCCTGGCCAATCCCGCGGACGAGATGAGCCTCAAGCGAATCATCAACGTGCCCACGCGGGGCATCGGCGCCACCGCGGTGGAGCGTGTCGAAGCCTATGCGATGGAATCCCGCCGGTCGTGGGATGACGCGCTGCGGGGAATCGTCGGCGACGCCGAGCGCCTCGCGCCCGCCTCGCGGCGCTCGATCGAACGTTTTCTGGTCCTGATCGACGACCTGCGGGCGATTGCGCGCGAAGGCTCGGTGTCCAAACTCTTGACTGCGGTCCTGGAACGGACGCGGTATCTGGAGTTCTTGCGCGCCGATCTGGGCGTGGAGGCCGAAGGCCGGATCGAAAACATCCAGGAATTATTTTCCGCGGTCGAGGAATTCGAGGAAGAGTATGGTGAGGCGTTGTCGGTTGATGGTTCTTCGTTATCCGAACAACACACAACGGACAACGAACAGGGCCTTTTCCCGGAGCGCCCCTCGCCCTTATCCGCTTTCCTCGATCGCGTCGCGCTGGTTTCCGACGTGGACGCGCTGTCCTCCAGCGACGGCGCGGTGCCGTTGATGACGCTGCACTCGGCCAAGGGGCTGGAATTCCCGGTGGTCTTCATGGTGGGGATGGAGGAGGGGCTCTTCCCCCACTCGCGCTCGCTGCAGGACCCCGAGGCGATGGAGGAGGAGCGGCGGCTCTGCTACGTGGGCATCACGCGCGCGCGCGAGCGGCTGTACATCACCTGCACGAATCTCCGGCGGTTGTACGGATCGGTCCAGTTCAACGCGCCCTCGCGATTTGTGGAAGAGATTCCCGAAGAGTTACGATACGAAGTTCAGGTCGA
>JBDSOK010000189.1:0-11652 GCA_039914845.1 Nitrospiria bacterium
AGGGTTCAAAGCGTGCCGCGTTCAGCCCCCGCACCACGGTGAGAATGTGCTGTTCGACTCCCCCGACCGGCAGAGTGCTGATCACGTATAGAACCTTGATCCTTCGTGGATGCACGGCGGCCGTGGCCATCACGAACCGACCTTCACGTAGGGGTGAGGCGCCATGCCGGCCACGCTTCGATCGTGTGGACGGACGACACCTACCTCGGCATCCGGAAGCGGCGCGAGGTAGAGGCCCAGCCAGATCATCGCCAGGATGGCGTGTTCGTGATACCAGGGCGTGGTGAAGGAGCCGGCGATGATCGGCACCCCGAGCGCGCCCACTGCGGCGCCCCACGTCCAATCGTTCCTCTTTCCCAGCTTCCGATCGACGATCAGACGCCGACCGATGAGGCCGAAGAAGACCAGGAGGGCCGCCAGTCCCGCGATGCCCTCCTCGGTCAATTTCGTCAGGAAGAGATTATGCGGGTGGGTCATTGGGACGCGGCTCGGGTCGATCGGCGGATCGAACGCCAACCTGGCCACATCGATCGTCCAGAAATTCTGGGGACCCACGCCCAACCAGAGCGTGTGCCCCTGTGTCACCTGCGCCATGCCGATTCGCCAGATGGTCGCGCGCACCGTATCGTTGGCGTCCAAGCGTCCGGTGGTCAGGAAATGGGTCATCTTGGTCAAGAACCGGTGCTGAGAAAAGGTGTTGGGCATTTGGACAACGACCAGCAGCAGGATCGCCGCCGCCGCACAGGACCCCACCCACAGCCGCGGGCGGCCCGCCCGAATCATGACCAGCGTGCCGATCACGGCCACGGCCAGAATCGCCCCGCGACTGGCCATGAGCAACAGCCCGGCCAAGAGCATCGCCGACACCCCCAACCAGGTCCTCCCCGCATTCGGCCCGAGGGTGCCGAGTGATACGGCGATCATCAGCACAATCCCGAGATAGATCGCCGAGTGCGTGACGACGCCGACCGAGTGCAGTTCCAGCGTCTGTTCCCGGCCTTGCCACACCGCCACGATCCCCCACGCCAATCCCAGCAAGACCCCGAGCACCGCCGCGCCGGCAAGCCACGTTTTCTCTTCCTCACGCCATGCACTCCGGTAGACGGTCCAGAACACGGCCGTGTAAATGAACGTGTCGTAGCTGCCTTTCAACCGGCTCGGAAAGGGCCAATTCACCGCCGTGCTGGCGATCGAAACGCCCAGCATCGCGAGGAGCGCCCATCCGAGGGCATCGGGCGCCCTCCCGAGTCGAATGTCCCGCACCACGGCCGGCACACCTGCGACGAGAATCAGCAGCACCGCAAAGATCGTTTTCGGCACTTCAAGAATCGGAAGACAGACCAACAAGAGCCCCAACAGCCAGAGGTCGGCTCGCCGAGACGTCGACCACGAGTGCAGGCGACCCATCAGGAGACCGACCCCATGAGCTCTTCCGCCTTGGCATAGACCTGGTCCACGGCAATCTGATGAAGACCGCCGCAGATCGCGCCGCCTTGGCAGCCGTCAAAAGCACATGGGGGCCTGGCCGCTCCCCCACGAGCCGACTGATCGATCATCACCACGTGGCCCGGACCCCACGGCCTCCACAAGACGGGGTCGGTCGGACCGAAGAGCGAGATCACACGCGTTCCCGCGGCGGCGGCGATGTGTGATGGGCCGCTGTCGTTGCCGATGAAGAGGGCGGCCCGCCGACAGAGCGCCGCCAATTCGAGCACCGTGGTCCGCCCCACCAGCGAATGCGGGGGGACCCGAAGCGTCGAGGAGATCGTGTTCGCATCGCCCTGTTCGGGCTCCCCGCCGACGATCACCACCGACAGGCCCAACCCCTCCTGCACGCGGCTCGCCAATTGGGTCCATTTCTCGATCGGCCAGCGCTTATGCGGAAAGCGGGCCCCCGGATGGATCACGACGTATCGGCCGGGGACCACCCGGTGCCGCTCCAACCAGGCCCCGATAGAACCTTCCTCCCGCGCGCCGGTGGGAAGCTCCAGGTCGGTCTCGTCTCGCTTGACGCCGAGCGCTTGTTCCACCAATGCCAGATTGCGCTCGACCGTATGCAGCCCCTTGGCCGTCACAATCCGACGATTGTAGAGCAACCGCCGGATGCCGTGGCTGCGATGGAATCCGACCCGGAGGCGGGCGCCGCTGCCGAGGGCCAGATACGCGGCGCGTTCTCCGCTGTCGAAATCGACGGTGATCGTGCACCGCAGCGCGCGGAGCCGGGTCATCATGTCCCATTCATAGGACAGACGGGTCAGCGGCGACTCACGCTCGATCTTGCGCCGATCGATCGTCAGGACCCGCGTGAGATGCGGGTTGTGCGTGAGCACGTCCTCCGTCCCTTTGTTGACCAGCATGGAAATCTCGGCCGACGGATACGCGCGCCGCAGCGCGCGAATGGCGGGCGTGGTGAGCAGCACGTCGCCGATGTAGCGCAACTTGAAGAGGAGCAGCGCGGGGACGGGGTCGATCGGCATCTCAGACCTGTCCCCGCGGCCGGCGTGGCCCAGCGTCGTACGCCGCAAGCGTCTCCGCCATTTTGCGATCGAGCGTCAACTCCCGCTCCGCAAACCGCCTCGCCTGGGCCGCGACGCGCTCCCGCTCGCTCCGATTCGAGAGGACGTCGGTCAACGCGGCGGCCGTGCCGGCCTCGTCCCCGATCTCCACCAACCAGCCGGTCTCCCGGTGCACAACCAATTCCGGCACGCCGCCGACGCGCGCGGCAATGAGCGGCACACGGGCGGCGAACGCCTGCGCCACCATCCGCGGCTGGGCCTCCACCCCGTCGGACGCGATCACCGCGACGTCGACGGCCCGCAACACCCGCGCGACGTCGTGCCGATAGCCGGTGAAGATCACCCGCGAATCGAGTCCGAGCCGGCCCACGGTCCGGCGGAGCCCGGCCTCATACTCCCGATACGCCGCCGGGGCCTCGCCCACGATCAGGAAGAAGGCGTCCTGCCGCGTCTTGAGATACCGCGCCGCGGCCCCGATGAAATGCCGATGGCCCTTATCCGGTCGGAGCATGCCGACGAGGGCTACCAGGATGTCGTCGGGGGACATGCCCCACTCCGCGCGTACCCCGGACCTCTCTGTGCCGGTCGAGTCATCGTGGAAGAATTCCGGGGCCGCCCACGACCCGACCACGGTGATGTCCTCGGCCCGCTTGAACCGCAACGCCACGAGCTGGTCTTTGACACAGTGCGCCCGCACGACGGCATGATGACACCCCCACCGCCAGATGAGCCTCCGGAGGACGGCTTTCTCCTGGGGCTGATACACGTGGAGGCTTCGCACGACGCGGCAGAGATCGGCGGCGCAGCCGACGGTGGCGGCGGCGTGCGCGCCGTGCACGTCGATCACGTCGAACCGGCCCGATCGGACGAGGCGGCGGATCTGCGCGATGGCCTTCGGCGCGAAGCTGCCCCGGAAATCCACCGGATGGGCCGGGAGTCCCCACGTCCGGGCCCGCGCCACAATCTCGCTGTCGTGCGGCGCGGCAATCGCCGCCTCATGACCGTGATCGACCAGCCAGCGGATCTGTTCCAAGATTCCGTACTCCTGCCCGCCCCAGTTCTTGCTGGATTCAATGTGCAGGATCCGCATGCCGCCCGCGGCGCCCGTCATCGGAGAAAGCTCCCCAGGCCCCGGGTCAGATCCATGAGGTCCCGGGACCGCGCGGACACGATGCGACGCGGATCGTCGGCCAGGACATAGCCCGGCAAGCGCGCTTCGATCATGCCGGCATTGTACGACTCGGTGGAGAGCACCAGCGTGGAGTCGCCGTTGATGATTCCCACCGTGGCCCAGCCGCTGACCACGACAAAGCGGTGTTCCTCGCCTCCCAGGAGCGAGCGCCCCTGCGAGTACACCGCGGGATCGGTCTTGATGCCCAGCAGGCCGAACATCGTGGGCACCACGTCGAGGTGACTGGTCAGTCGCGTCTCGCGGCCCGGCGCCACCCCCGGCCAATAGAGGATCAGCGGCACCTGCGTCTGATACGAGGAGAACGCGCTGTTATGACCCAGGTACCCGGTCTCGAAAAATTCCTCCCCATGGTCGCCGGTGATCACGACGATGGTCCGGCTTAAGAGCCCCCGCGCTTCCAGGGCCTGCAGCATGCGCGCGACGATCGTGTCGGTATAGGTGATGGAATTGCGGTAGCGGTTATACAGGCCTTCCCCTTCCGCCGGCTTCTTGCCCTTCTTGATCAGCGCGTAATTGATCTGGTCAACCACCGGACGGTATCGTTCGAACGCGGGGGGATAATGATAGGGCGCGTGCGGCGCATCGGGAAAAAGAAACGCGAAGAACGGCCGGTCGCCCGTGCGCCCATCGAGAAAGGTTTCGAATCGTTCGGCCAAGACCGGATCGCGCACGGCGGCATCGGCGCCCGGAAACCGATCCTCGATCGACGACGCGGGAATGTTCACGAACGCGGTGTCGCGAAACTCGGGATAACTCAATTGCGTGCTCGAGGCGATCAGAAATTCATAGCCGAGCTCCCGAAGTCCGTCTAAAAAGACCGGGGAACGGCGCTCGGCTAAAAACTGGTGCCAATAGCTTCCGTAGAGACCGTAGAACAGGGAAAAAATGCCGAAGCGGGTGGCGTTGCCTCCGCTGTAATGCCGGTCGAAGACCTTCGCGCGGCGTCCGAAGACGGAGAGCCGGGGCATGAGTTCTTCATTGAAACTGTCGGCCCGCCAGGACTCGACGGCGATCCAGACGATGTTCCAGCGGTGAGCGGCCGCGCCGAGGTCCAACTCCTTCAACGGATAGCGCAGGAGCCCGCCGGACGGCGGGACGGCGGTGAGCAATGGGGGAGGTTTCGTCCAGCCCAGGCGGCGTTCGATCGTCTGGTCCAGCAACAGGGTCCGATAGAGCGGGAAGAGACGCTGGTACCGCGTGACTTCCAGGCGATCATAAAAATTGGCGTACGCGAAGGCCAATTTCTCCGCGGTGATGAGGATGAGCGCAGAGGCGATCACGATCAGCGGCGTCCGCCACCCCATGCGCCGCGCGCCGCCGCGCACCAGCAGCGCCATGCCGCCCCATTCCAGCAGCGCCAGACCGGCGGCGGCGGCCAGGGCGGTGGCGATGGTGGCGCCGCCCAGGGTCACGGAATCCCACGACCCCTCGGTGGTCAGCGTATTGAGCACCAGCCCGTTGATGTGAAATCGAAACAACGCGTAAATCCGAACGTCCGCCATCAAGAGCAATTGATAGACGAACAGGACGGCGGGCGGCCACACCAGCAGGAATATCCGGGAACGGATCAGTCCCACCATGGGCCAGAGCAGAAGACCGAGCACCAATATCAGCGCCGCAAAATGCCCCAAGAACGTGAGACGCATCTCCAGCCAGGGGAAAAGATGGGTGCGCTCGGGCCCAAACGCCAGGTACGGGAAGGCGATGACGAGCGACAGCACGTAGTTCCCCGCCAGAAACCGGAACAAGACTCCGCTCCGGTTCACCCGAGCCGCCGGATCAGCCATGCGCCCTCGTCATCCGATCGGCGTCTCGCGATCCGTCTGACGTCCCCGCGTGGACCCGGGACAGCACCGCGAGGGTCTCGGCCAGGGCCCGATCCAGGCCGAAGCGCTCCGCCTTCAGCCGGGCCCGCCGCGCGGTCGCGGGATCACGCGCCCAGCTCATCACCTTGGTGAGATGGGCCGCCACCGCCCGCGCGTCGGCCGGGTCCTCGATCACGGAACCGTCCTCGCCTTCGGAGACGATCTCCGCACCGCCGGAGGCTCGGCTGGTCACGACCGGAACCCCCGAGGCGAGCGCCTCCAGAATGACGTTGCCCATCGGCTCGTACAGGGCCGGGAGCACCAGCAAATCCGCCGCGGCATAATAGCGTTCGACTTGCGACTGGGGGCCGTCAAAGCGGACCCGGTCGGCGATCCCTAAGGCCCGGGCCAGGGCCTGATACCGGCGCGTACTTCCCCGGCCGACGACCAGCAGGATGACCTCGGGAGGAAGATGCGCCAGCGCACCGATGGCGTAGCGCAACCCCTTGCGCTCAAAACCGGTCCCGATGAACAGAAGCACCCACTGCGACGCGGCCAGCCCCAGCTCCCGGCGGCTCGCCTCACACTCCTCGGGGGTTCGCACGCGAAAGCGCGCCAGATCGACGCCGTTATAGACCACGGTCACATCCTCGGCCCTCACCCGCGGGTAGGTCCGCAGAATATCGTGCTTGACGAACTCCGACGCCACGATGACCGCGCGGAAGGCCCGGCGATTGAAGATGTACCAGTCGAAGAACCGGACCGACCAATGGAGCGGATTGATCAGCATCGACACCCGCTTCAGCCGCGACACATGGCGCCGGCGCGTCCGTAACCACGTGCGGTGCACGCCGTCTGGCGCCCGGAACACGTCTTGCGCAAATAACCGCTCGTTGCTGAACACCTGGCCGTCAAAACGCCTCAACCGCGCCCAGGCCGCCACGGCAAAGCTCCAGACCTTCAGCACCGACAGGCCCCCGACCATCGGGATGCGATGGAAGGCGACCGGGCTGGAGGCCTCGCGCGGCCAGCGATTGGCGAACACGTGCACCTCATGACCCCGCTCCGCCAGCGCACGGGACAGCAGATCCAAATATCGCTCCGCGCCGCCGAACGGATTGTAGGTTTTTCGGACGATGGCCAGCTTCATGCGCGCGGGCGATCGTCGATCGCCGGGGCCGGGCCGCGCGCCGCGCGGTGTCGGTCGTGACGACGGATGCGCTCGGTTTTGCGCGCGACGGCCCGCGCGAGGCCGCGCAGACGCGTCCGACCGGCCCCCGGGCCCAGGTACAGCCTGAGAAACCGACACCGATCCCGCAGGGTGACGAACGCGGGCGCCGAGTAATTGAGCGCCGCGAGATCTTTGATGAGCCAGCGCGACCGGAACCATCGCCGTCGGTCCACGCGCTGTAAATCCAACACGCGCCATTGCCACCCTTCGATCGGATCGAGCCGCACGAAGAGGTGACACAAATAGAAATCCCGATGATTGAATCCCTGGGCATGCATCCGGCGCGTGAGGTCCGCGATCTGCACGATCATCGCGCGTTTCTCGGCGGGCCCGGGAGGAGTCGTCCGCCACCGCGTCTCGACCGATTGAAAGCCCGACAATTCTTCGGTTAGCAGAAACGATTCTCGGCGCAGCCATCTCCCGCACTCGCCCGCGGCCGCCGGCGTCAGCGTGGGAATCCCGCACGCGCGAAACGCCTGGATGACCTCCCACTCCTTGCGACCCCAGGACACGGAAAAACCGGACAACCACGCCCGCAACGCCTCACCCGCGCGCAGAGCGCCCCAATGGCGCTTCAGATAATACGTGACGCGCCCCGCGCCGTGATCCAGTTCGACCGTCACGATCGATTTCGAGGCCAGACGTTTGACCACCCGGTTGCCGCGGCACGCCATGAAGTCGCCGAACGCCCGCAATCCCTGCCGGCCCAACGACTCGCTGAATCGCTCGTCGACCGCTAGCCACACGGCGGAATTTTTCGGCCCAGAATCACCCATTTGTCCGAGAGCACCGGACAGGTCGGAAAGATGCGCATGATCTCGACGCCGGCCTCGCGAAAGTCCTCCACGATCTCCGGCATCGACACCCGTCGATATTCTTTGCGAGACAATCCGAGGGCCCATTGGAGACGTTTGATCGCATACTTGAGCGTGTACCGGTGGCGGTAATCCAAGATGACCCATCGGCGGCTCACGCGCGCCATCTCACGGACCGCGCGGCGCCGGACGTCGGTCGGCAGGTGAAACAGAAACCGGATACTGAAGACCACGTCGAATCCGTCGTCGGGAAAGGGCAGGCGCTCGGCCTCGCAACGGACCAAACCGCGAAGCGAGCCCGAGCCATCGAGCGATTTCCGCCGGGCGATCTCCATCATCTCGTGCGAGAGGTCGGCCCCCACCACGCGGATCTGCTGGGCCGACAACAGCGGCAGGATCCGCCCGGTCCCGCACGGGAGATCCAGACCGTCCCGCACCGGATCGCCCATGCGGCGGGCCATGGCGATCGCGCGGGCGATCGCGAGAAATTTCCGGCGATTACTCCATCGGCGCGAGCCGCGCGTCCACCGTTCGGCCTCGTATCGGCTCGCCACGTCGGCCGCCTGGTAATGGGCCCGCTTGCCGCCATACTCGCCATGCGGTCCCTGCTCGTCCGGGCGCGCCATCACTCCCTCAGCAGCCGGTAGCTCCGGCGAGCCGGATACCGGTCGGTGACATGCTCATTCCACCACATTTGCACCACGCGCCACCGCTCCTTCCATGTCATGGTCCGGCGCCACAACGGCGACTCCAGATCGAGCGACCGGTCATGCCGTCGAATCCAGGCGTCCATCACCTTGGGATACGTCCCGTCGTACGGCGTGACAAACTGCCTCGGCATGCGTTGATAGAAATAGGCGTCCGCCCACTCGTACACCCCGGACCGGTTGCCCTGAAAGTACGAGGAGAACGTCCGGCATTTGTAGCGCATGGCCTCTTCCGATTTGACCGCGCCATAATGGAACAGCCGCGCGCCGGTGTCGATGACCCGAATGCGCCGGCCCTGTTCCTTATATTTCGGGTGCACGGTGAAGCCCGCCGCGTCGCCCCGTGACAGGACGAACCGGTGCGGTTTCACAATCCAGCACTTGCGGCGGCGCCACTGCGGATAGGCCTTGATGACCGTCCGGCAATCACCCCAGAAGTTCATTTCCCGGAGGGTCAATCCCTCGACGCGATCGTCGTCTTGATAGCGATCGACGTACTCCATGATCGCGGGGTGGTCGTCCTCGTGGACGATTTCATCCGGCTGCAGATAAAAGGCCCATTTCCCCCGGCAATTGAACAACGCGATGTTGGTCTGCTGCGCGCAGATATAGCCGCCGGACAGCGTGTGCGGATTCCACTGGCTTTCGAGAATCTTGATCTTGGGGCTGCCGATCGACCGGATGCGCGCCAGCGTGTCGTCGTCGCTGGGCCCCACGTTGACGATGAATTCATCCACGATGGAGAGGATCGAAGAAAGACTTTCGACCAGCGGATAATCCAGCAAGACCGCGTTGCGGACGAACATGAATCCCGACAGCTTGATCCCGGCCATCTAGACTCCCCAGGTCCCGCGGAGGTTCATGATCCCGACCATCAACAGCACGGCGCCGAGCAACCCCAGCCACGTATTGAACTCACGATGTTTCTTCACCAACCGCCATTCGAACGTCTGCCGCGGCGCCCCGTCGAGCGGCGGCGCCGGCCACCGGGGGAACAACCACGGCACCGCGGCGCGATAGCCCTCGAACCGCGCGCCGAACTTCGCGGCCAGCGTGTCTTCTTCCCGCCGGATGGTCGTCCGATACATGAAGAGGAACACGGCGGCAAACACCGCGACCATCCACCACCATCCCGTCATCACGCTGAATCCCAGGCCCAGGATGAAACTTCCGAGGTACAAGGGATTGCGACTGTAGGCATACGGGCCGCTCACCGTCAACTCATCGTCCTTGCGCAGATAGCCCGATGCCCACGTCCGGAGGGCTTCCCCGAGCAGCACCAGCGGCAGTCCGCCCACGATGCTGCGAACGGTCGGATGCGCCGTCATCAGCACGAGGAGCGACAAGAGAAAACTGATCGTGATCCGATGGTCCCGGATCAGCCCCCGAACGGCTTCGGTCATGCCTCGCGGCGGCCCCGCGGCGGCGGTTCGTTCATCCCCGCGCATCAGGCGTCCCCGGGAATGAACCCGTGCGCGCGGCCCAACCAATAGGCCGTCAGAAAATCAAACCCGCTGAATGCCCGGCGATCCCCGGTGCCCCCTCGCCCCCACCGGGAGGGGTTCTGATTCCACTCCACCGAGGCGGGAGGGCGCTCATCGATGGGTAGGGGCCGGCAGGTTTGGGGCCGCCCGAGCCGATCGGCGCGAGCCGCCATGCAGCGCGTCGCCTCCGGGTCGTACCGGCTGGAGGCGGTGGGGAACCGCGTGAGGGTCTCGACGGCGTCCGCGAGCGCCGCATGATCCCAGCCGGACCGGGGCGTCAGGCTGTGATACACCAGAGTAAAAAAGGCGTTCTTCTCCCGTCGCACCACGCTCCACGCGCGGCGGAGACTCCGATGATACAGGTCGAGCAGGCGGGGATCCTCTTCATACCGGATCAGATGGTAATAGGCCAGGAACGCCAGATGATTATCGGAATGATTGACGCCGGTCACCCGTTCCCACCAGGGTCGCCGCGCCGCCACCGCCCGTTCGGCATACCCGCGTCGCACGAGGGCGGCGTACGCCCGCTCGAAACGCTCCTCCCCCGTCACATGATGGGCGACCTTCACCGCAGACAGGGCGATCAGGCAGTTCAGGCTTTCGCTCAAAAACCCACAGGTGAAGTCGCTGTGCTTGGTCGGTCGACCGGTGATATCTTCGATCCGCATATCGTGGTCTACGAGGTGCCCCACGACGGCGCGCGTCCACTCCACGACCCGCCGGCGCGAGGGGCCGTCGTCCAACGCATCGAACGCGGCGCCCGCGCCGAAGACGATCCCGTCGAGCTGATCGACGCTGACGTTCCCCAGCCACAGGACATCGGGATCAGTCGGCGAGCGGTGCCAATGATCGGTGAGCGGCTCGCTTCCCTCCCGGCGCCGGATCGAGCGGGCCAGCAACCCGGGTTTCCCGGTCACCCGCACCAGGGATTCGATCCCGCCGACCAGCACGTCGAGTCGGTCGGACGCGTCGGTCGATCGCGTGGCCTGATACCGGAACGCTTCGGCGGCCAGATAGACGCCCGACCAAATCGCCATGTCCGCCCTTGCGGTGGGAAACGCATCGTCCCGCTGCGGGTCGATCTGGTAGGCCAAGAGCCCATGGGACGTCAGATGGCTCCGCCCGATCTTGTCCTCAAACCACGCGGCTTTATCGGCCAGCGCATGCCGATGCTCGAACGCCAGCGGCAGGACGATCCCCGCCGCGGGCCCCGGAGTCCGGACCTGATCGTCATCGCTCCGGCACGCGACCCCGACCTGCACGGCCAGCAACACCATACCGACTCGGAATATCCGCCCCGCTCCGCGCCGGAGACTCGCTCTCGTCGCCGCCACGGGTCAGGACCGCCAGGGACTCGCTTCATCGATCAGCATCACCGGAATATCGTCCTTGATGGGATACACCAGCCGGCAGACGTCGCAAACCAGCCCGTCGCCTTGCTCCGTCTGACGGACGACCCCTTTGCATTTGGGGCACGCCAGGATGTCCAGCAATTGTCGATCGAGCGCCATCGAACCCTCCGGGTGCTGTGAGCTCACCGCTCACAGGTGACCGCTCACAGTGAAGCAACGATGTTGTACCTATGAGCTATGGGCTGTGAGCTGCTTCTCTACCGCCCCGACCACCTCATCGACCCCGATCGCCGCCATGCACGGGGCGTCCGCGCAATGGCGGTTGAACGCGGGGCCCGGCGCCCAGCCGCAGGCACAGGGATACTTGATCACCGCATGGCCGGTTCCGACAGGCCCGGCCGTCTGCGGATCGGACGGCCCATACAGCGCCACCACCGGCCGTCCCATCGCGGCGGCCAGGTGCAGCGGACCGGTGTCTCCCGCCGCCACCACCCGCGCGCGACCCAGCAGGGCGGCGAGCGCCCCGATCGTCGGCGGGGCCGCCACCGCC
>JBDSOK010000210.1:0-5149 GCA_039914845.1 Nitrospiria bacterium
ATAGCGTTCGGTCGATTCACGCGCCTCGCCGCCGTGCCGTCGGATCACGGCGTCCAGCGTGAGGCTCGCGCCGTCGTGGCCGTAGGGCGCCGACGTGCCCACTCCCCACAACGGCGCGGTCCGGAACTGCCGCACGCGCGCCCCGTTGAAGAGGGTCTCGGCGAACGCGTCGCCCATCTCATGGTGCTTCAGATCGGAAAAGATATTCGCAACGGTCGCGGCGCCCCGTCTTGGGATGAGCCCACCGCCCTCGCGAGGATCGGCGAGCGACACCAGCGTGCCCTCAAGGCGATCGGCCGTCTGTTGGTATTCGACCGGCAGATCGAAGAACCGGCGATCGCCGTCATAGCGTCGATAGGGGTCGGCATTGGAGGGATCGGCGGCGTAAATGGACCACTGGGGCGTATGGCAGCTTGTGCAGCGCCAGGCCGCCATCAACGCACGGCCGCGTCGGGTCTGGGGCGTTTGACGGTCGAGCGCCGGAGGCGGCGCGTGCAGCAGGTACCACTCGGCCAGGTCCACGTCGCCCTCGGAAATTTCGGTGATCGCGCCGTCGCCGTCGGGATCGTCCAGGCTGAGACCTTGCGCCGTGAGACGGGTTCCTCGATCCGCCGGCGCGTGTATGGCGAACTGCCGGGCGCCGGCGTTGGAGACGCGCGCCAGGCCGTCGCCCGGTCCGTCGTCCCCGTGGGCGCCGTCGTCGATTTGCAGGGTGGGATCGTAGGCCTGCATCCCGGTGTGGGTGTCGATGGGATCCGTAAAAAAGACGCGCAACGTCGGCGCCATCGCGCCGTCGGTTTCACCCCATCCGAAGACCATCATTTCCAGGTTGTACCCGATCACGGTCGGATCGCGGAGATCGATCGCGCCATCGCCGTTCGCGTCCTCCAGCACCCGCCGCCCCTCGCGATCGACGTACCAGACCCGGAAAATTTTATTGAGATCGGGGCGGCCGTCGCCGTCGCTATCTCGGCACCGGCCGAAATCGATCGGGACTGCGCCGGTCGCCGGTTCGATCAGGATCGGCCCCGGTGGCGCATCGGCGACCGCGACGAATCCCCGACGCGCCGGATCGCAGGCTTGGAGGACCTTCAGCCGGGTTTGCAGGCCCAGCATTTCGATGAGACCGGCGCCGAAGAAGTGGGGCGTGTTGCGTCCCTCGCCGCCGCCCTTCGGGAACGTCACCCCCGCGCCGCCATCCCGATAGGGTACGTTGTGGCACATCCCGCAGGAGCTGACATGGTCGCGTCCGAGCCGCGGGGTCACGCGATCGCCGAGCAGTTTCGGATCGAAGAAGAGTCCCGCGCGGCCGAACACGCCATCCCGGGCGCGAAACTCGCGCTGCGTGAGATTCTTGCCGCGCTGATACGCCAACCACGGATCGACGTCCTGCAGGAAGCGCGAGCCGCCCTCAACCGAAGGATCGTCGGTGTGCACGACGCGCACCCGCCGATCCTTGATCGAGCGGCCGGTCACGTCTTTGGGCCCGAGCGACGTATCGCGGGAGGTCCCGGGGCGTTCGGACACCTGGGCCTGGGCCGGAGCCGACAGCAGCGCGACGAGGGCACACGCGACCCACGCAGACGCCCGTCCGGCGATCACGGCGCGCCTTGTTCGACGATGGTCACGCGCTGGTCGGCGGCGACCGCGGTGAGACGATCCACCCCGCCTCCCGGCCAGCGGACCGTCAGCTCGTCCACCCGGACGGCCCCGCCCAAGCCGAACAGCGGCGCGCGCTCGCTTTGCGAGAGATAGCTCGACCCCGTCCGGACCATTTGGGTTTGGACGCGATCACCCACCCGTACGCTGACCATCGCGCCGATGCCGTCGCGGTTGCTCGAGGTGCCGACCGGTCGCACCCGCAACCAATGCGCGCCGATCATGCGGTTGCGGTACACGCGGACCGGTCCGTTGTTTTCGGTAAACACCAAATCGGGATCGCCGTCGAGATCCAGATCGGCCACGGCCAGTCCCCGGCCGACGAACGGCCGGTTCAGGCCGATCATCTGTGCCGCCTCGCTATAAGCTCCGTCGACGCGGCGATACCACGCCAGGGGGCGTTCCGCGGACCCGTGTTGACCATCCAACGTGCGCGCAAGATGCGCATCGACGTGCCCGTTGGCGGCGACCAGATCCAGGCGGCCGTCCAGATCGAGGTCGGCCGCCGCAACCCCGAACGTCAAAAACGGCAGACTTGGACCGAAGAGGCCCAAGGTCTTGGCCCGGTCCCGCCACTGCCCGTCGGCGTCGCGCCCGTACCACGCCAGGCCCTCTCCGAAGAAATTGCCCACCGCCACCGCGGGCCCCTCATCGTCCACGGCGACTCCCATGCCGGCGCGCGCCATGCCGAAGCGCCCCGGCCCCGGCGACAGCGTCGCACTCGCGTCTTCGAAGGTGCCGTCGCCCCGGTTGAGGAACAGCGCATTGGGAATCTGGTCGTTGGCGACGAACAGATCCACTCGTCCATCCGCATTGGCATCCAGCAGCGCGGCGCCCAGCGCTTTACCCGGCTTGGCGAGCCCCGCCTTCGCGGTCACGTCCTCGAAACGCCCGCCGTCGAGGTTGCGGAAGAAGCGCGGGGCGACGGGCGGATATGGGTCGGGACCGCAGAACACCTTGGTCCCGGCGTCCAGGCGACAGACCACATCGGTCTCCGGCGACCACGCGACGTATTCACAGAGAAACAGATCCAGCCGCCCGTCGCCGTCGGCGTCGAAAAACACCGCGCAGGTGCTCCATCCCCGATCCGATACCCCGGCCGCGGCCGTCACGTCGAGGAATCGGCCGCCGCCCTCGTTGTGAAAGAGCGCGACGCCCCCATAACCGGTCAGCAGCACGTCCTCTCGACCGTCATTGTCATAATCCGCCGCGGCGCACCCCATACCGTACGAGGGATGCCGGAGGTTCGAGGACACGGTGACGTCCTGAAAGGTGCCGTCGCCGCGATTGCGGAACACGGCAACGCCGGGTCCCTTCGATCCCTCCCACGATCTGCCGGTGAGAACGAGCAGGTCCGGGCGGTCGTCCCCATCCACGTCGGTCACGCACACGCCGGCGCCGAAGGTCTCGGGATACCACGCGCGCCCCGCCTCGGCGCCGCTCGCGTGGGTCGCCGTGACGCCGATCCGGGCCGCAACCTCCCGGAAGCCGGCGACGGTGTCCGGCGACGGCTCATGGACACAGGCCCCCGTAAGGAGGAGCCCGACCGCCCCGGCGAGCAGGAAGGCCGGCCGTGTGACGCGCCCGCGGACCACGGTCAGGCGGGCGGCGGAGCGGGCGAGAGAACCAGACAGGTCATGGTCTGGGTGACCCCGTCGACGGATCGGATATTGGTGAGAATCATATCCCCCAGATGGCTGAGGTCGCGGGCGGCGACGTGCACCACGAGATCGTACACGCCCGTGACCATGAAGGCTGATTTGATGCCTTCCATGCGGGTGATCGTTTTATAGGCGCTCTTGGTGTGATCGCCCGTCACGTTGACTAAAATGATCGCTTCAAACGCCATGTTCGCTCCTTCGTGAAAAATCGATCGGGTCGCCCGACAGCAGACGGACCTCGACCCGTTGTCCCACCTCACATCGTCCGGCCTCCGAGGGCAGCACGATCAACCCGTCCGCCGCCACCATCGACGCGAGGACACCGGAGTCCTGCGATCCGGTCGGCGTCGCGCGCAGCCGCTCTCCCTCACGAGACAGCCGGGCGCGCACGAAGTGGGTCTTGCCCGCGCCTTTGTCGATCGACACGCCGAGTTCCGCCTCCACTGCGGGACGATCGACCGCGGCCGCGCCGGCCATTCGAAGCAGGGCGGGCCGGACGAAGATCTCGAACGTCACCATCGACGAGACCGGATTGCCGGGCAGACCGAACACCGGGCGCGCCCCCAACGTGCCGAACGCCATCGGGGAGCCGGGCCTCATCGCCACGCGCCAGAATTCGAGGGTCATCCCCATGCCGGTCAGCACGTCTTTGACCACGTCGTAGCGGCCGACCGACACGCCCCCGCACACGATCAGGGCATCCAGCGCATCAAGCGATCCGAGGCACGCCCGCACGTCTTCGGCGCGATCCCGCGCGATCCCGAGCAAGACCGGAATCCCGCCGGCCTCCTCCACCTGCGCGGCCACGGCGTGACTGTTGACGTCGAAGATGCGGTCGTCCCGCGCGGTCTCGCCGACGGCGAGCAACTCGTCGCCGGTCGCCAGCACACCGACCCGCGGCCGGCGGCCCACGCGGACCGTCTCACACCCCAAGGACGCCAGCATGCCGATTTCGGCGGCGCGGACCCGGCGGCCGGAGGGAATGACCGGGGCGCCCGCGCGCACGTCCTGTCCGCGGAGCCGGACCGACTCGCCCGCCTCGACCGCGGCGCGCACGAGCACGCGGTCCCCGTCGAGTGCCGTGTCTTCGACCATCACCACCGCGTCGGCTCCTTCGGGCATCGGCGCGCCGGTCATGATGCGTGAGGCGCCGCCGGGGGCCACCCGTCGCGTGGGCATGTGCCCGGCGGGAATCTCTTCGAGGACCGTCAGCGTCACCGGACGGGCGGGCGACGCCGCCAACAGGTCCTGCGCGATCACGGCATAGCCGTCGACCGAGGAGTTATCCCATGGCGGAAGATCCCGGGGCGCGATCACGTCCCGGGCGATGATCCGTCCCCGCGCCAGGCCGAGCGCCGCGGGCTCCTCGCCCAGCGGCCGCACGGTCCGGAGGATCGTCTCCAAGGCCAGCTCGACCGGCACGAGCGGCGCGCGGCCCCCGCTCACCGCGCCACCGGGCCGGGCTTGATCGCCACCAGGCTGGACACGTACTGCCCGTCCACCAGGCCCTCGCGCGCGCTCATGACGGCAAAACCGGAAAACAAGGCCGTTAATTCGTTCGGTTGGAGGCAGAACTCGATCCGGCCCGGCGCGCCGAATCGCCGACGGTGTTCGATGCTGAACGTCTCGTACACGATGGCGCCTCCGGGCTTGAGCGCCTCGCGCAACTGCGGGATCAGGGCGCGATCGAGGTAGAAAAAACACGTGATCAGATCATAGGCCGCGCCCGGCAAGCGATGGGTCTCCAGATCCGCCTGTTCGATTCGGATGGTCAGCCCGCGGCGGCGGGCCTCCTCGCGGCAGGCGGCCACCGCCTCGGGGTCGCGCTC
>JBDSOK010000235.1:0-11433 GCA_039914845.1 Nitrospiria bacterium
GGGCCGGATCCGTCGTCACGCTCGCCATGGCCGATCCCAGTGACGTGTTCGCGCTTGATGATCTCAAATTCTTGACCGGCTATACCATCGAACCGGTGGTGGCCAGCGAGTCTGCGATCGTCGCCGCAATCCAAGGTGCCTATGGGCAACCTTCGGCGGGAGGGGGCAAGCCGGAGCGCGCCATGATGTTGGATGCGAAGGACTACACCGTCGAGGATCTGGCGGAGAATACCTTCGCGGAAACCGATGAGGGGCCGACGGTCGATGTCGAGGATTTCGATAATATCGTCGGGGACGCGCTCGACAACGTCGACGTCGTCGAGGAGCAGAAGGACGAGACCGGCGACACCAACATCGAGGCCCCGATCATCAAGCTGGTCAACGGCCTGTTGATCAATGCGATCAAGGTGGGAGCGAGCGATATCCACATGGAACCGTTCGAAACCGTGTTTCGGGTCCGATTTCGGGTGGACGGCGCGCTCAAGACCGTGATGAACCTGCCGCTGAAGATTCGTAACGCCGCCATTTCTCGCGTCAAAATCATGTCCAAGCTCGACATCTCCGAACGACGGTTGCCGCAAGACGGACGCATCAAGCTCAAGCTCGGGAAGAAACGCGACGTGGATTTCCGCGTGTCGGTCCTGCCCTGTCTCTTCGGGGAAAAGGTCGTGATGCGTATTTTGGATAAGAGCAATCTCTCCCTCGATCTCACCAAAATGGGATTCGAGGTCAAACCCCTTGAAGACTTTATGAAAGCCATCAACAGCCCGTATGGAATGGTGCTTGTGACCGGGCCCACGGGGAGCGGGAAATCGACGACGTTGTATTCCGCGCTCCAGCAAATCAATCAGCCGGATATCAATATCATGACGGCCGAGGATCCGGTCGAATACAACCTGATGGGAATCAATCAGGTTCAGATGAAAGATGATATCGGCCTGAACTTCGCGGCGGCGCTGCGCTCATTCCTCCGGCAGGACCCAGACGTGGTGATGGTGGGGGAAATTCGGGATTATGAAACCGCCGAGATCGCCGTGAAAGCGGCACTCACCGGCCATCTAGTCCTGTCCACGCTTCACACCAACGATGCCCCCAGCACGATCAATCGGTTGCTCAATATGGGGATCGAGCCCTTCATGGTCGCCTCGTCGGTCGTCCTCATCCTCGCGCAGCGGCTCGCGCGCCGAATCTGCACCCAGTGCAAAGAAGAGGTCAAGACTCCGGAACAGACGCTGATCACCGCCGGATTCACGGTGTCGGAGGCCACGTCGATCAAGACGTTTCACGGCAAAGGATGTGCCGTGTGCAGCTCCTCGGGTTACAAAGGGCGGATTGCGTTGTACGAGGTTATGCCGGTCGGCGAAGAGCTCCGGGAGCTGATCCTCCAAGGCGGCTCCGCGGATGAAATCAAACGGCGCGCGGTCGAATTGGGTATGAAGACGTTGCGCATGAGCGGTCTGCAAAAAGTTCGTGATGGATTGACGACGGTTGAAGAGGTGGTCGGCACCACGTTCGCCGACTAACCCCTCGCCGGACACTTCTCACTTGGAGGCAACCGTCTATGTCTAATCTGTATCAACTGTTGCAGCAGATGATCGAAAAAGGTGCGTCGGATTTGCACATCACCACCGGGTGTTCCCCGCAGATGCGTCTGCACGGTCATCTGGTACCCATGAACTATCCGGTATTGGGTCCGGCTGAAACCAAGCAATTGATCTATAGCGTGCTCACCGATGCGCAGAAGCAACGGTATGAGGAAGAGAATGAACTGGATCTCTCATTCGGGCTCAAGGACCTGAGCCGCTTTCGGGCCAACGTGTTTACGCAGCGAGGTGCGGCGGCGGCGGCGATCCGGGTCATTCCGCTCCAAACCAAAAGCTTGGAAGAGTTGGCGCTGCCGCCGGTTGTGACCGAGTTGATCCAACGACCACGAGGTCTGATTTTGGTGACCGGACCGACCGGGAGTGGCAAGTCGACCACGCTGGCGGCGATGATCGACAAAATCAACACCGAACGCCACGACCATATCATGACGATCGAAGATCCGATCGAATTTCTGCATCCGCATAAATCCTCGCTCGTCAATCAGCGCGAGGTCACCTCCGACACGAAGTCGTTTAAAGCGGCCCTCAAGTACATTCTTCGGCAGGACCCCGATGTGGTCCTGATCGGTGAAATGCGGGACCTGGAAACGATCGAGGCCGCGCTGACGATCGCCGAAACCGGCCATTTAACGCTCGCCACCCTCCACACCAACAGCTGCGCCCAGACGATCAACCGGGTTGTTGATGTGTTTCCGGCTCACCAGCAACCGCAGGTTCGCGCCCAACTGTCTTTCGTGTTGGAAGGCGTGCTCTCGCAGCAACTGGTGCCCAGAATGAACGGCCAAGGACGGGCAATGGCCATGGAGATCATGGTGCCGAACGCCGCGATCCGCAATTTGATCCGCGAAGATAAGGTGCACCAGATCTATTCGACGATGCAAACCGGTCAAAACAAATTCGGGATGCAGACGATGAACCAATCCCTGTTTGAGCTGTACAGCAAACGAATCATCAGTCACGAAGAAGCGTTGATGCGTTCGAGCGTTCCGGAAGAGTTGATTTCGATGATGGACCGTGGTGCGCCGGCGGCCGCGGCGGGTCCGCGGCGGGTCGGCGTAGTCAAGTAGCCCTGAGTCCGGCGAGAGGAGCGACTGAGCATGGCGACCTTTGTTTGGAGCGGCCGAACACGTCAGGGGGAGACCCAAAAGGGCGAATTGGTGGCCAAGACGCGTGACGAAGTCGTCGCCCAACTGCGGAAACAAAATATTATGGCCACGTCGGTCCAACCGAAGGCCGGTGAAGCCAAGGCGAAAACCCCTCGGTTCGGCGGGGGGGTGGGCGACAGGGACATCGTCATCTTTACCCGGCAGTTCTCGACCATGATCGATGCCGGTTTGCCGCTGGTGCAGTGTCTGGAGATTCTTTCCAATCAGACCGAGAACAAAACGTTGGCGAAGACAATCGCCCTGGTGCGGGGCGATGTGGAGTCCGGCTCGACGTATGCAGACGCTCTCCGGAAATATCCCAAGGTGTTCGATGAGTTGTATGTCAACATGGTGGCCGCGGGAGAAGCCGGCGGGATTTTGGATACGATTTTAAATCGCTTGGCCAAGCACATCGAGAAATCGATGAAACTCAAAAAGCAAATTACGGCGGCGATGGTGTATCCCTCGGTCATCGTCGGGGTTGCGGTCGTCGTGATCGGCGTGCTCATGGTGTGGGTCATTCCCATCTTTGCCTCCATGTTCACCGATTTCGGCGGGGTGCTGCCGCTGCCGACGCGGATCGTCGTGGGCGCCAGCGATTTCATGAAATCGAACATCGTATACATCATCTTGGGGGCGATCGGGTTGGTGTACGCGATCAAGAGCTACTACGCCACGCCGGGCGGCCGGAGGCTCATCGATCGCCAAGCGCTCAATGTTCCCGTCCTGGGTGACCTGATTCGGAAGGCGGCGGTGGCGAAATTCACCCGCACATTGGGGACCCTCATCTCGAGCGGCGTGCCGATCTTGGAGGGGCTGGCCATCGTCGCGAAAACGTCGGGCAATAAAACCGTTGAAGAGGCCCTGACCACGGCGCGACAGAGCATCAGCGAAGGCAAAACCGTTTCAGAACCCCTGGGCCAATCGAAAGTCTTCCCGCCGATGGTCATTCAAATGATCGCCGTGGGCGAGACGACCGGCGCCTTGGATGCGATGCTGTCGAAGATCGCTGACTTTTACGACGACGAAGTCGATTCCGCGGTCGGCGCTTTGACGTCCTTGCTCGAACCGATGTTGATGGTCTTTCTCGGCATCACCATCGGGTTTATCGTCATCGCGATGTACCTGCCGATCTTCCAGATGGGGTCGGTTGTCAGCTAGTGAATCGGTGTCCTCGGGGTCTTCCGCCGGCAGACTGACCGGAGGGCCGACCGATCGGCTCGCCGAGACGATCCAGGCGAAGCTCAAGTGGTTGATCGGCCTGCGGGTCGTGGTCGTCACCGTGTTCTTGGGGCTCTTCTTGGCCCTCGAAACCGGACCGCACGGCGGCGGGACCTCCCGGTTGTTCTTCTCGCTGATCGTCGGGACCTATGGTCTGACGATCCTTTACACCCTGGCTCTGTCCTGGTTATCGCCCCGATGGGGGGGGGCGTTCTCGGCGCTTCAATTAGGCGGTGATCTCGGCTGTATTACCGTCGTCGTCGCCGCGACCGGCGGGATCGAAAGTCCGTTCACGTTTTTGTACCCGCTCGTCATCATCGCCGGTACGATGGTCTTGGGCCGCAACGGGGGCCTCGCCGCCACCGGAACGAGCGGCGTCATCTATGCCGCGCTGGCCTGGAGCCGCTTCGTGCCTTCGGGGGCCGAATGGTGGGCGGAGCGACAGACGTTCTCCCCCGTGGTCCTCAATGTGCTGGCATTCGTGGCGGTGTTCCTGCTCAGCAATCATCTGGTTGCCGCCGTCACCACCGCGACTCGACGGCTGGCCGAGCGCGAGAGCGGTTATCGGGCGCTCTCGGCGTTCCATGAAAATATCGTGCAGAGTATGAGCAGCGGTCTTTTCACGGCCGACCTCAGCGGACGCGTCACGTCGTTCAATCGCGCAGGATATGCCATTCTGGGACTTTCCAGCGGTGAAGTCTTGGGGCGTCAGTGTTGGGACCTGTTCGGATGGGCGGATGGGCCGTTGCCGCACGACGCGATGTCGCGGCGGAAAATTCCGCATCGGTTTGAACGGGAGGCCGCTCGCCGGAGCGGCGAACGCCTGTTGCTGGGGATGACCCTCTCGTGGCTCAAGGGAGTCGATGACGAACCCGCCGGGATGATCGGGATCTTTCAAGACTTGACCGAGATCAAAGCGCTGGAAGAGAAGGTGCGCCAGCGCGAGCGCCTGGCCAGCGTCGGCGAGCTGGCCGCCGGATTGGCCCATGAGATCCGCAATCCGCTCGCCGCGATCAGCGGCGCCATCGAGGTTCTGCAACAGGATCTTCAGCCGGAGGGTGAGCATCAAGCGCTCATGGCGATCGCGCTGCGTGAGACCGAACGCTTAAACGGATTGATCGGGCAGTTTCTCTTATACGCGCGACCGGCTTCGCCGCATAAGCATTGTTGCGATCTCGTGTTGTTGGTACGCGAAACGGTGGCATTGCTCAAAGCGCACCACGACTATCGTGCCACGGTCGCCATTCGGGAAGAGTTCCCTCTCGATCCGATCTGGGTCAACGCCGATGCGAATCACCTCCGGCAAGTCGTGTGGAATCTCTTGCTTAACGCCCTGCAGGCGATGCCGGAGGGAGGCCGTTTGGATCTCGGGCTGCACGCCTCCGGGGGACCTGATTTCGGGGGAATCGTCGAGATGGTCGTGGGGGATACGGGACAAGGCATTCGAGCCGAGGATCTTCAGCGGATGTTTCTCCCATTCTTCACCACCAAAACGGGAGGGTCGGGCCTTGGTCTGGCCATCGTGCATCGGATCATCGAGGAACACGGGGGCCATGTCGATGTGAGAAGCGAATGGGGTCAAGGGACTCGCGTGACGGTCACGCTGCCCGCGGGGTCTGTAACCGAGGCGGGTACTGATCCATTGATGGAGCCTCCGGGCGAGGAGACGGCCATGCGGCCCCTGCTTGATACCGGGCGAGCAGCCGCGTAAGTGGGAACACATCAGGCATCGGCCATCGGGGAGAGCGCGTGTCGAAGGTTTTGATCGTGGATGACGAAAAAAGCATGCGCGAGTTTCTCTCGATCGTGCTCGCCAAGGAGGGACACGCGGTGAGCGTGGCTGCGCATGGTCCGGAGGCGCTGGCCCATATCGAGAAGGACATTTACGATCTGGTGATTTCAGACGTGAAGATGCCGGGACTGAGCGGCATCGATGTCTTGAAAGCGGTCAAAGCGGTGTCACCCACGACGATCGTCTTGATGATGACCGCCTTCGCTTCGACTGAGACCGCCGTCGAAGCCATGCGCGAAGGCGCGTACGATTACCTCACCAAGCCGTTCAAGGTCGAGGAAGTCAAATTACTGGTCAAGAATGCGCTGGAGAAGAAGCACCTCTTGGCCGAAAATGCCCGCCTGAAGCAGGAGGTGCGCGACCGCTCGACCTTCGATCAGATTGTCGGGCGCAGCGAGAAGCTGGGCAAGGTGCTGGATCTCATCCGCAAAGTCGCCGACACGACGAGCAATATCCTGATCTTCGGCGAAAGCGGCACGGGCAAGGAATTGGTCGCCCGGGCCATCCACTACAACAGCAAGCGGCGCGACCGTCCGTTCGTGACCGTGAACTGCAGCGCGTTGCCTGAACCCCTGCTGGAAAGTGAGCTCTTCGGACACATGAAGGGCGCATTTACCGGTGCGTTCAATAACAAGGAGGGCTTATTCGAGGCGGCCAACGAGGGCACGATCTTTCTCGATGAGATCGGCGAGACGCCCCTCGGCATCCAGGTGAAGCTGCTGAGAGTGCTTCAGGAACGGGAGTTCCGGCGCGTCGGAGGGACGCGGGATCTCAAGGTCGATGTACGGATTGTGGCCGCGACGAATCGCGATCTGGAGAAGGCCATCACCGAGGGGCGTTTTCGCGAAGACCTCTACTATCGTTTGGACGTCATCCCGATCCGCATTCCTCCGTTGCGGGATCGTCCCGAGGATATCCCCTTGCTGGTGGACGCCTTTCTGGAGAAATTCAACCGCGAACTGGGCAAGTCCATCACCCGGGTGGAACCGTCGGCCATCGAATTGCTTCGCAGGCAGGAGTGGCGGGGGAACGTGCGGGAGCTGGAGAACGCGATGGAGCGGGCGGTGGCCTTGGCTTCAACCGACACGATCGGCCCGGATCAGTTCAAGGACTGTCTCCAACATGCGGCCGCCGATACGGTGTCGATGGCGCTCCCGGCCGATGGGCTGAACCTGGAAGGGATGATCAGCACGATCGAGAAGGACCTGCTGCTCAAAGCGCTCGATCGTTCCAAAGGCGTCAAGAAGGATGCCGCATCCCTCCTGGGCCTCAATTTCCGCTCATTCAGATACCGGCTCCACAAGTACGGCATTCCCTAGCTAAGCGCGTCCCGCGGTTGCTTCCCGACGATATCCTGCGCTATGGTAGCGTCTCTCGGGAGCGGGGTATGGTGTTCGATCTGCTGGTGTTCATCGGTGTCTGGCTCGCCTATTTCTCCCTCATCTTCTTCCCACTCCGTCGGCGCTACGAACACCTGGTCGGCCCGCGTCCGCCGGATCACCCCGGAGATCGCCTAAAAACCTGGGCCCTGCGCCAGGCCCGTCTTCGCCGCGGCTTCATCGCCGTGGGTGTGGGATTGGCGGTGCTGCCGTTGGTGGTCCTCCTGATCGTTTCTCTGGGCCGATGATCCGACTCAAGGCTCCGGCGAAAATCAATCTCTCGCTCCGCGTGCTGGGCCGTCGCTCGGACGGCTACCATGAGGTGGATTCCCTCATGCAAATGGTGAGTCTGTACGACGAGATCGAGATACACCCCCATCCGAGGGCGATTGAGATTCGCACCAGCGGCGCCTCGTTGTCCGACGGTCCCGGCAACCTCGCCTATGACGCGGCCGTCGCGTTGGGGAAGGCATCGGGGATCGATCGTGGGGCGATCATTGAATTGACGAAACACATCCCCATCGGGGCCGGCCTCGGGGGAGGGAGCAGCGACGCGGCGACGGTCCTCGCCGGACTCAACCGCCATTGGCGGCTGGGCTGGCCGCGTCGGCGCCTGGCCGAACTGGGCGCCACGCTGGGAAGCGACGTGCCCTTCTTTTTCTCGGGCCCCACCGCCAGAGTCGGGGGACGGGGCGAGCGCGTGGAGCGGATTGCTCGAACGCATCTTCAAAGCGACCTTTTGCAGGGCCAATGGGCCGTGTTGATTAATCCGGGCATCGCGGTCTCGACCCGCTGGGCTTTCGAGGCGCTGGGGGCCCCACTCCTTGACCAGTCCCTCTACTCCACAACCGGATTGACAAAGCCGGGCTCGGCCGATAGAATACCTCGCTTTCCCGGGGCTCCAGCTCCCTCATGTCCCGTTGAGAACAGCCTCGAATCGGTTACCGCAATGAAGTATCCGGTCATCTTAGAAATGAAGCGGACTCTTCAGGACGCCGGGGCGAGTGTCGTGTCGATGTCAGGGAGCGGTCCCACCGTATTTGGATTGTTTCCCGCCCGTGCCCCGGCTGCGGCGGCCTTGAAGGCTGTTCCGTCGATCTGGAAGGGCTGGATCGTCAGGTTGTTGTGTCGCGCCCCATGGTGAGTCTGCTGAATGGGCGTCGTGAAGGTGAGAAAATATGAGGGGCACTGGGGCGTCGACAAGTGGTAAGTCAGGAGACTTTGGATCTCCCATTCCCAGGTTCGAATCCTGGCGCCCCAACCATTTGGCTGAGAGCCGATTGACGCGATAGGGTCACGATGAGAGACCTCAAGTTATTCACCGGAAACTCGAACCCCGCCTTGGCCCAGGAGATCTGCGAGCATTTGGGCATTCCGCTCGGCGAGGCCGTCGTCACCACGTTCAGCGATGGGGAAATTCTGGTCCGCATCGAGGAAAATGTGCGGGGGATGGACGTGTTTCTCGTGCAGTCCGCGTCGGATCCGGTCAATAAAAATATCATGGAGTTGTTGATCATGCTCGACGCGCTCAAGCGCGCATCGGCATACCGGATCACGGCTGTTCTTCCTTATTACGGCTATGCCCGTCAGGACCGGAAAGACCAACCGCGTGTCCCGATCACGGCCAAGTTGGTGGCCGATCTCATCGCCACCGCGGGGGCTCACCGTGTCCTCACCATCGACCTGCACACCGGCCAAATCCAAGGGTTTTTCAATATTCCGGTGGATCATCTGTATGCCACCCCCGTGCTTCTCGATCATTTTAAAGCGGTCGGCCTGGAGGATCTGGTCGTGGTCTCCCCCGATGCCGGGGGGGTGGAGCGGGCCCGTGCGTTTGCCAAGCGCTTGAAGGCCAGTCTAGCCATCATCGACAAACGACGCGAAGGTCCCAATCAGGCCAAGCTGATGAATATCATCGGCGAAGTCCATGGCCGCAACGTCCTGTTGCTGGACGACATGATCGATACCGCGGGCACGGTCACCCAGGGCGCCGTCGCCCTCAAAGCCAAAGGGGCGCGAACGATCCTGGCCGGCTGCACCCATGCGGTGCTGTCCGGTCCGGCACTCGATCGGATCAATAACTCGCCGATCGATACCCTGGTCGTCACCAATACGCTGCCGCTCAACGGCAAAGAGGATTTGTGTCGCAAGTTGGTCTCGCTCACCGTGGCGCCGTTGCTCGGTGAAGCGATCAAGCGGATTCATGAAGAAGAATCGGTGAGTTCCTTATTCGTGTAACGGCTGGTGCCGGCCCGCCTTGCAGGCGGACCAGGCGGGAAGGAGTGTCACATGCAGCGCATCGAATTGGCGGCCGATCGACGAACCGGGGCGGGCAAGGGCGTGGCCCGGAGTCTTCGCCGAGCGGGGATGATCCCTGCCGTGTTATACGGGGGCGGGCAATCGACCTTGCTGAGCTTACGCCCCGCTGATCTGACCAAGCTCCTGCATTCCGGCGCGGGGGAGAACGCGCTGATCGGTCTGAAGGTCGGCGGCGGACAGGAGAAGGAGCGGCTGGCCATTTTGCGTGAAGTGCAGCACGATCCATTGACCGGCAAGCCGCTGCACGTCGATCTCTTCGAGGTGGCGTTGGATCGGGTGATTCGCTTGAAGGTCCACGTCGAAGTGACCGGCGAGATCCCGCTCGGCGTGAAGGAGGGCGGGGTGTTGCAACACGGCATTCGTGAAATCGAAGTCGAGTGTTTACCCACGCTCATCCCCGAGGCGGTGCGCGTGGATGCCTCCGCGCTCAAGCAAGGTGAGACCGTCCATATCCGGGATCTCCAATTGGGCGAGGGCGTTCGCGTGCTCGATGATCCCGCGTTGGTCGTGCTCTCGATCACCACGCCGATGTCCGAGGAGAAGCTGGCCGAGCTCTTGACCGTCACGCCGAAGGACACGAAGGAGCCCGAGGTCTTGGCCAAGAAGAAGGAAGACGAAGCTGAGGGCGGTGCGGCGGCTAAGGCCGATCCCAAAGCCGATCCCAAGGCCAAGGATGACAAGGCCGCTCCCAAGGCGAAGGGCGGGGGTTAACCAGGCGGTTCGACTCCCGGATCGGTGAAACTGCTCATCGGGTTGGGGAATCCGGGGTCTGAATACGAGATGACCCGGCATAATGTGGGGTTTCGAGTGGTCGAGGCCTTCGCCACCGCCCACCATATCTCGTTGCGGAGAGTCGGCTCGCACGCCCGCGCGGGCCGGGGCGTCGTAGGCGGGCAGGACGTGTGGATCGTCGAGCCGCTCACGTTCATGAATCGCAGCGGCGGTGCGGTCCGGCTGATGTTGCAGGAAGCCGGCGGCGATCCGGAATCTCTGCTGGTCGTCCACGATGATCTCGATTTGCCGCTGGGGCACCTCCGCTTCAAACAGCGGGGCGGTCACGGCGGACACAATGGCGTCCGCTCGATCATGGAGACGCTGGGCGTCGACGAGTTTCTCCGCCTCAAAGTGGGGATCGGACGCCCGGCGGGACAGGCCGCAGCGGCCGACCATGTGCTCGATGCGTTCGAGGCGGCCGAGCGGCCGGCGGTTGAGACCGCGATCGAGCGGGCCTGTGAGGCGTTGGGCGTGGTCCTCACCGACGGCGTCACGACGGCGATGAACCGCTTTCACCCGGCGTAGCGGTCGGGAAACGATCGGCGAAGCGAGACGGGGCGAGCGGGTCGCCCCGGTTTTTTTGACTGCACATGCGAAGACTTGATGAGAGGGAGACCGGGTAATGTCGATTGAGCAAACAGCGATGGTGTTCAGCCTCGGATGCGCCGCGGCGGCGATCGTGTACGGGGCCGTGAGCGCGAGATGGGTCGTGGGTCTGTCCGCGGGATCGGCCAAGATGCAGGAGATCGCGCGCGCGATCCAGGAGGGCGCGAAGGCGTATCTCAACCGGCAATACACCACGATCGGTCTCGTCGGCGCCGCGCTCTTCGTCGCGATCTGGGCGTCGCTGGGCGCAAAAACCGCTCTGGGATTTGCGGTCGGGGCGGTGCTCTCGGCGCTCGCGGGATACATCGGCATGAACGTCTCGGTGCGCGCCAACGTGCGGACCGCCGAGGCCGCCAAGCGCGGCTTGTCGGCGGCGTTCGACGTGGCATTTCGCGGCGGCGCGGTCACCGGCCTGCTGGTGGTGGGATTGGGCTTGCTGGGTGTGGCGGGATACTTCTGGGTGCTTCGCGCGCTGACGCCCGAGGGGCAGGCGGTGGACATCATGCCCCTCGTCGGCCTGGGATTCGGCGGGAGTCTGATCAGCATCTTCGCCCGGCTGGGCGGCGGGATCTTCACCAAGGCTGCCGACGTGG
>JBDSOK010000253.1:0-3049 GCA_039914845.1 Nitrospiria bacterium
CGGAGGATGAAGCGCTTCGATTTGAATTCGGCGATCGCGGCTTTCAAGCGGCCGGTCAGATCCGCGTCCAGGGCTTTCTTTTTGGCGATCTCTTCACGCAGGGCTTTTTGGTCGGCATCCATGTAGCGCAGCAATTCTTCCTCGAAGCGCCGGACCTCGCCGACCGGGATATCGTCCACGAAGCCGTTGACGCCGGCGAAGATCGAGATGATCTGCTGCTCTACCGCGAGTGGCGCGTACTGGCCCTGCTTGAGCAACTCGACCATGCGCGTACCGCGCGCCAACTGCGCTTGGGTGGCCTTGTCCAGCTCGCTGCCGAACTGGGCGAACGCGGCCATTTCGCGATACTGCGCCAGATCCAACCGCAAGGTCCCGGCGACCTGTTTCATGGCCTTGATCTGGGCCGAACCACCCACGCGGGAGACCGAGAGACCGACGTTGATCGCGGGCCGGATACCGGAATAGAAGAGGTCGGCGCCGAGATAGATCTGGCCGTCGGTGATCGAGATCACGTTGGTGGGAATGTACGCCGACACGTCGCCGGCCTGGGTCTCGATGATCGGCAGCGCGGTGAGCGATCCGCCGCCGAGTTCGGCCGAGAGTTTCGCGGCGCGCTCCAAGAGACGCGAGTGGACATAGAACACGTCGCCGGGATACGCCTCGCGGCCGGGAGGGCGCCGCAGCAGCAAGGACAATTGCCGATACGCCACCGCGTGCTTGGAGAGATCGTCGTAGATGATGAGCGCGTGCTTGCCGTTGTCGCGGAAATATTCGCCCATCGCGCAGCCTGAATAGGGGGCGAGGAACTGAAGCGGCGCGGGATCGCTCGCGGTGGCCGCGACGACGATCGTATACGCCATCGCGCCGGCCCCCTGGAGCGTGCTCACCACACGGGCCACGGTGGAGCGCTTCTGCCCGATCGCGACGTAAATGCAAATCACGTCCTGGCCGTTCTGATTGATGATCGTGTCGACCGCGATCGCCGTCTTGCCGGTTTGGCGGTCGCCGATGATCAATTCGCGTTGGCCGCGGCCGATCGGGATCATCGCGTCGATCGCCTTAATGCCGGTCTGCATCGGTTCGCGAACCGGCTGGCGCGCCACCACGCCGGGCGCCAGGACCTCGACGCGCCGAAATTCCTGCGCGGCGATGGCGCCCTTGCCATCCAGCGGCAAGCCGGTGGGATCCATCACGCGGCCCACCAGGGCGGGCCCCACCGGCACCTGTGCGATGCGCCCGGTCCGCTTGACCGTGTCGCCCTCTTTAATGAGGGTGTCGCTGCCCAGGAGCACGGCGCCGACGTTGTCTTCTTCCAGGTTTAAGACGATGCCCATCACCCCGCCGGGAAACTCCAGCAATTCCCCAGCCATGACGTGGCTGAGGCCATAGAGCTTCGCGATCCCATCGCCCACCTGGAGGACGGTGCCGACCTCCGACACCTGGGTCGCGCCGTCAAAATTCTTGATTTGGGCTTTGAGGATTTCGGTGATTTCTTCGGCCTTGATCGGCATACCGTATGACTCCTTCATCCGTGCAGGTCACGAAGCGGCGATCCGCCGCGACGAACGCTTAGACCGCGGTCAAGCGCTGATGCAAGCGTTCCAATTGCCCTTTGAGACTCCCGTCATAATACAGACTGCCCGAGCGAACCACCAACCCCCCGATCAGCTCGGGGTCGACCCGGACTTCCAAGACCACGGTTCGGCCGGTCGCCGTTTCCAATTGACGCGTCAAGGCCGCCTGCTCGGCGGGATCCAGCGGCCGGGCGGCCGTCACCGAGGCACGCACTCTCCCGGCATCTTCATCGATCAGCGCCTGATACGACTCGGCAATGGCGGCGAGAAACCCGAGGCGATTTTTCTTGAGCAGGAGGTCGAGGAAGGCGATCGCGGTCGGCCCGGCATCCGCTCGTTGGGCCAGCGTGGTCAAGACGGCGCGCTTGGCTTCGACCGGATATCGCGGATTGAAACAGGCATCGGCCAGGGGGCCTCGCGCGCCAAGCTGCTGCCCCAGATCGAGCAACAGCGAGACGATCGATCCCCGCTGGGAGTCTTGTTTGGTCAGTTCAAACAGGGCTTTCGCATATCGCCGCCCCAGGACCGCGCCCCGCATTCCACCCTCCAAGACAAAGGCCGTACGCTAGCATAGAGCCCTCCGGGAAGTCAATTCTCGGCGCCCGCCCGGCGCGGCTGGACAGCCGTCGGCCGATCCTCCTATACTACGGGCCTCGATCAACCCATACCCTCACACCAAGGAGCATCCATGTCTTCATCCCGTGATGTCGCGCGCGCCTGTGAAACCGTGCTCAAGCTCACCCGTCGGCCGGTAGCCTTGGCGCGAGTATCCGCCGTTCCTTCCGGCGTGACGGTCTTTGAGGGCATTGCGCCCTCGGCGTGCAGTTTCTGGCGTCATGCCGAACAAGGCCTCTTCGTGGCCCGGGACACGGACCATATGAATTGCCCGATCGGCGCGATGACGATGGGATTCGACCTGACCGCCGAGGCGAAGGCCAAGCTCGAAGGGGGGCTGACCTTGATGACCGAAGTGGGGTACATCGATCCCAAGGAAGCCGAACACCTGCCATCGCTGGGGCCTGGAGATGCGCTGGTGCTCTACGGTCCGCTCGCCGATTTTCCCATCGCGCCCGATCTCGCGCTGCTGTGGATCACCCCCGCCCAGGCGATGCTGCTGCGGGAAGCCACCGGCGACGTGGCGTGGAAGGCCGACGTGTCCTCCAACGTCTTCGGCCGCCCCTCGTGCGCGGCGCTGGCGGTCGCGGCGCGGGAGGAGAACGTGTCGCTCTCATTCGGCTGCAACGGCATGCGGACATTCACGGGGGTGGATCCCTCGCTGATGCTGACGGCAATTTCCGGGAAGCTGCTCAACACATTGGGCGCGGCACTCGAGCGCGCCAATACGGCACAATGCGCGATGCAGACGTTCTACGATCAGCAGCAGACCTACTTTCCGTTCACGGCCAAACCGGTGGGATGACGTCGTCCGGCGACATCCTCCTGCTGTCCTGCTATGAACTGGGGCATCAGCCGCT
>JBDSOK010000045.1:0-3211 GCA_039914845.1 Nitrospiria bacterium
TCGCTCGCGCCGTTGTTGATCATCGTCATCGCGATCGCCGGGTTGGCGTTCGGGCAGCAAGCGGCACAGGGCCAGATCGTCGACCAGATCCAGGGATTGGTGGGGCGGGAGGGCGCGGAAGCCATCGAAACCATGATCGAGCACGCGCGCACCAAAAGTACCGGCATCATCGCCACGATCATCGGGGTGGCGATGCTGCTCTTCGGGGCCTCGGGCGCGTTCGGCCAACTCCAGGATGCGCTCAACACCATTTGGGACGTGACGCCGAAGCCGGGGCGCGGCGTGATGGGCGTGGTGCAGGATCGGCTGTTCTCGTTCCTCATGGTGGTGGGGATGGGCTTTCTGCTCCTGGTGTCGCTGGTGTTCAGCGCGGCGCTCGCCGCGCTCGCCGGCTATCTCCATCAATGGGTCGCGAACGCCACGTTGTGGCAGGTGGTCAACATCCTCGCGTCGTTGGCGATCATCACGTTCTTATTTGCGATGACCTACAAAACGCTTCCCGACGTGAAACTCGCCTGGAGCGACGTCTGGATCGGCGCGGCATTTACCGCGGCGCTCTTCACTATCGGCAAAACGCTCATCGGGCTCTACCTGGGGAAAAGCAGTATCGGGTCGGCGTACGGCGCCGCGGGATCGATCATCATCATTTTGATCTGGGTGTATTACTCCGCCCAGATCCTGCTCTTCGGCGCCGAATTCACCTATGTGTATGCCACCTCGGTCGGCTCGGGGGTCAAGGCCGCCGAGAATGCGGTGGTCGTCGGCCGCAAAGGGGAGGATACGCCTCCGGACGCCGCCCCGCAGGATGCCGAGGCCGCGGCCCAGGAGCGATACCGGCGCGCGGCATAGCGGTGTGACGGGCGCAACAAATGCGCAACTCTCCCATGCTAGGGTGGGACATCTGGAGTTGAGGAAAAGGAGAGAATCATGGCGATGACCAATGATCACGTCATTTCGACGTTGAACAATTTGATCGAAACGTGCAAGGACGGCCAAAAAGGATTTCTGGAGGCCGCCGAGGCCACGAAGAACCCGGAGCTGAGCACGTTGTTTCAAGGGTATTCCCGGCAGCGCACCCAGTTTATCGGGGAGCTGCAGGCCGAGGTGCGCCGCTTGGGGGGTGATCCCGAGCAGAGCGGGAGCGTGGCGGGGGCCCTCCACCGCGGGTGGATCAACCTGAAGGCCGCGATCACCGGTAAGAGCGAGCAGGCGGTCATCAATGAGGCGGAACGCGGCGAAGACGCCGCCGTGCGGAACTACGAGGACGCACGGCAGACCGGATTGCCGCCCATGATCCAGTCGATCGTCGAACGTCAATATACCCAGGTGAAATCGGCGCACGATCGGATTCGTGCGTTGGAGCAACAGCGAGCAGCCTGAGCAGTGGGCCCTCTCGAGGACCGTCGCGTCCTCGGGAATGCAGGGTGGCGGGGCTTCCCCTCACCCTGCTAGGCCCGCGCCGGGCCGTGCGCTTTTTCGCGCCCCCTTATCCCGTGTTGCGCTCAACCACCGGCTTCCGACCTCCCGACTCTCGTGCGCGTTCTGAGATCGATCGTCGCGGCCGTGACGCGGCCTCATGATGCGATTTGTTGCGCTGGCCTGTGATTATGACGGCACGCTGGCCTCGGGGGGACGCCTGGCCGAGCCGACGGCGGCCGCGCTGGAACGACTCGTCGCCTCGGGCCGCAAGGCGATCCTCGTCACCGGCCGGGAGCTCGATGAGTTACGGGTCGTGTGCCCGCGTCTGGACCTGTTCGAACGGGTCGTCGCGGAGAATGGGGCGCTGTTGTATCGTCCCGCCACGCGGGAGATCGTGCCCCTCGGCGAACCACCCCCGGCGGGCTTCCTGGACGCGTTGCGCGCGCGCGGGGTCGACCCGCTGGGCGTCGGCCGGGTGATCGTGGCCACCCGCACGCCGCACGAGGGGACGGTGCTGCAGGTCATTCGCGAATGGGGGCTGGAATTCCAGGTCATCTTCAATAAGGGCGCGGTCATGGTGCTTCCGGCCGGCATCAACAAAGCGACCGGCCTGAAGGTCGCCTTGGACGAATTGGGGCTCTCGCCGCACAACGTGGTAGGCATCGGCGACGCCGAGAACGATCATGCGTTCTTGAGCCTCTGCGAGTGCGGGGTGGCGGTGGGGGATGCGCTGCCGATGTTGGCCGAGCGCGCCGACTTTCGCACCACGGGTTTCGCAGCGGAGGGCGCGATCGAACTGATCGATGAGGTGCTGGCCACCGATCTGTCCGGCCGCGACGAGGCGCTCCGTCGCCATCATGTGCTCTTGGGTGTCGATGACCGGGGACGCGAGGTCCGCCTGTCACCGGCTCGACACAACATCCTGATCGCCGGGCAATCGGGGGCCGGGAAATCCACGTTGGCTACCGGGTGGCTCGAACGAGTGGCCGAAGCGGGCTATCAGGTCTGTATTATCGATCCGGAGGGCGACTATGAGGCCTTCGCGCCGGCGGTGGCGCTGGGAACCGCCGAGGGCCCGCCCAGCGTGGAAGAGGTCCTGCAGGTGCTCGAACATCCGTCCGGTCATGTCTCGGTCAACCTGATCGGTCTGCCGCTCGCCGAGCGCCCCGCGTTTTTCGCGGCGCTCTTTCCCCGCTTGCACGCGCTGCGGATGCGGGTCGGGCGGCCCCATTGGATTGCGATCGACGAAGTGCATCATCTGCTGCCCTCGCCGTGGGAGCCCGCGATGCTCGCACTGCCGGCGGAGTTGGCCGGATTGGTGGGCATCACCCTCTATCCCCGCGAAGTAGCGCCGCCGTTTCTGGCGGCCATCGACACGGTGATCACGGTGGGCGAGTCCGCCGCCCAGACGATGGGGGAGTTCTTCGCGTCGCGCAACGAGCGCGGCCCCGAGGGCGACCTGCCGACGCCGGCTCCCGGCGACGCGCTGCTGTGGATGTCGAACGACCACGACGAGGCATTCGCGCCGGTCCGGGTGCGGATCGAGCCCAGCCAGACCACGCGCCGTCGGCATCTCCGAAAGTACGCCGAGGGCGAGCTGGGGCCCGACCGAAGTTTCTATTTCGAAGGGCCGGAGGGCAAGCTGCGCTTACGCGCCCAGAATCTAGTCTGGTTTGTTCAACTGGCCCAGGGCGTCGACGATGAGACCTGGATGCATCACCTGCGGCGGGGAGATTATTCCCGATGGTTCCGCGAGGCGATCAAGGACGAGGCCCTGGCCGACGAGGCGGGG
>JBDSOK010000093.1:0-17278 GCA_039914845.1 Nitrospiria bacterium
AATTGCCCTGGCCGTCGACGAGCGGATACCGCAGCGAGAAATCCTGCGCCATCCGGACGATCGTGTCGTAAATCGCCGAGTCCCCGTGCGGGTGATATTTTCCCATCACGTCGCCGACCACCCGCGCCGATTTTTTATACGCCCGATTCCAGGCCAGGCCCATCTCATTCATGCCGTAGAGCACCCGGCGATGAACGGGTTTGAGCCCGTCCCGCACATCCGGCAGGGCGCGTCCCACGATCACGCTCATGGCGTAATCGAGATACGACGACCGCATCTCGTCTTCGATATTGATCAGAACATCTGGTTCAGGCATCGTCCGACAGGTCTCCGGTAGGGGTGGTTGGCGAACCGCCCCTACGAGCGATTACACATCCAGGTTGCGTACGTCTTTCGCGTGGCGTTCGATGAAGGCCCGTCGTGGCTCGACCTCGTCGCCCATCAACACCGTGAACATCTCATCGGCCGCCACGGTATCGCCGGGTTTGACTTGCAGGAGCGTGCGATGCTCCGGATCCATGGTCGTGATCCACAATTGTTCAGGATTCATTTCCCCCAATCCCTTGTAGCGCTGGATCGCCACGCCGCGCTTGCCGTACTCGATCATGGCGGCCAGCAATGCGAATGCGGTCGGCGTCGAGACCTCCTCGCCGGCCGGTTGCGCGTCACTCGCCTTTTCACGGAAGCGAAACGGGGCAGCACCGAGGCCCGCCGCGTGCGGCGAGACGGTGAGGAGCTCGCGAAATTCTGCGGCGGTCACGAAGGCTTCATCCAAGACGAGCGTGTGCCGGATTCCGGAGGCGAGGTAGCTGCAGACCAGCTTATGGCCCTTGTGTTCTTCGTCCGGCACGATCTCGACCTCGGCCGCGAGCGACGGGAACTTCTCGAGTCGCGCGGCCACGCCGTCCCGCACCCGCCGCAGGCGGCGCGCATCGCGCAAGGCGTCACGATTGAGCTCCTCCTCCAGCACGATGCTCTCGACCAGCTCGGGGGGCACTTGCCGGCGGGCAAAATGCCGCAAAAGCCCGTCGTAGCCCGCCAGTTTTTTCATCAGCCCGGTCATCGCCCGGCCGGAGATCCACCGATCGCCGGTGCCGGCGACCTCGATCTCTTCGACCACCGCATCGAGCAGGTAGGCCTTCAAGCCCTCGTCGTCCTTGATATACCGCTCTTGCTTGCCGCGCTTGATCTTATACAGCGGGGGCTGCGCGATGTACACGAATCCCCGCTCGATCAATTCCCGCATCTGACGGTAGAGGAACGTCAGCAGCAGCGTCCGAATATGGGCGCCGTCGACGTCGGCGTCGGTCATGATGATGATCTTGTGATAGCGGGCTTTCGCGGCGTCGAAGTCGCCGGCGCCGATGCCGGTGCCGAGCGCGGTGATCAGCACCCGGATTTCTTCGGACGAAATCATCTTGTCGAAGCGCGCCTTCTCGACGTTGAGAATCTTGCCCTTGAGCGGGAGAATGGCCTGATTCCGCCGGTCGCGCCCCTGCTTGGCGGATCCGCCCGCGGAATCGCCCTCCACTAGAAACAATTCAGACAGCGCGGGGTCTCGCTCCTGACAGTCCGCCAGCTTGCCCGGCAGCGCGCTGTTGTCGAGCGCATTCTTGCGCCGGATCAAGTCCTTGGCCTTCCGCGCCGCTTCGCGCGCCCGCGCCGCATTCAAGGATTTCTCGATGACCTTGCGGGCGACCGGAGGATTCTCTTCGAAGTATTCGCCGAGTGCCTCGTTCACCGCGGTTTCGACCACACCCTTGACCTCGGTATTGCCCAGCTTGGTCTTGGTCTGTCCCTCGAACTGCGGTTGCGGCAGCTTGGCGCTGATCACCGCGGTCAGTCCCTCGCGGACGTCGTCGCCGGTGATCGTTTCCCCTTTGAGCAGATTGTGCGAGGCGGCATAGTTGTTGACCGTACGGGTCAGCGCGGCCTTAAACCCGACCAGATGGGTTCCGCCCTCCCGAGTGTTGATATTGTTGGCGAACGAAAACAAATTCTCGCTGTAACTATCGTTGTATTGGAGCGCGACCTCGAGGGTGAGACCGCCTTTTTCCCGTGTGATGTAGATCGGTTTGTGCAACGGGCTTTTATTTTCGTTGAGGTGTTCAACGAACGAGACGATCCCGCCCTTGTAGGCGAAGACCTGTTCTTTATCGGAGCGCTCGTCGGTCAGCGTGATCGACAAGCCCTTATTGAGAAACGCCAACTCGCGGAGCCGCTGGCCCAGAACCTCGGATGAATGCTCGGTCACTTCGAAGATCTGGGAATCCGCCTTGAAGGTCACGGTGGTGCCGCGCTTGGTCGTCTTACCGGCGATCGCGAGCGGAGCGGTGGGCTTGCCGCGCTCGTAACGCTGCTGGTACACGCCGCCGTCGCGCTTGATCTCGATCTCCAACCACTCCGAGAGCGCATTGACGACGGACACCCCCACCCCGTGCAATCCGCCGGAGACCTTATACGCCTCATTGTCGAACTTGCCGCCGGCGTGAAGAACGGTGAGGACCACCTCGGCCGCGGAGCGCTTCTGTGTGGGATGCATGTCGGTGGGAATTCCCCGGCCGTTGTCGATGACCGTGACGCTGCCGTCGACATGCAAAATCACCTTGATCGTATCGCAATACCCGGCCATCGCCTCGTCGACGCTGTTGTCGACCACCTCATAGACAAGGTGGTGCAACCCATTGATGCCCGTACTGCCGATGTACATGGCCGGTCGCTTGCGGACCGCTTCCAGTCCCTCTAAAACCCTGATGTCCTCGGCCTCGTACCGGCCCGAGAGTTCTTCCGCCATTCCGACTCCCCCTGGGAATTCTGGTGTAGACGCTTCCGGAGCGCTAAACGCGCATCGGCATGATGACGCAGAGCGAACCGTCGCCTGATGGTTCCTTGATCAAACAGGGGCTCAACGCGTCCTTAAACTCCAAGACCGCCTCCGGGCCATCTAACGAACCCAACACGTCCAGCAGGTACCGGGCGTTAAATCCGGTGGCTAGCCCGTCGCCGTCAAACGTGACGGTCAGATCCTCTGCGGCTTCACCAAACTCCGGGTTATTAGTGGACAGCAGGACGCGACCCGTCTCGAGCTGGAACTTGATCGCATTGGTCCGCTCTTTCGACAACAACGCCACGCGCCGTAACGCCCCCTCGATCGTCTTCTTATCGACCACGAGGCGCTTGTCATTTCCCACCGGGATCACTTGGCGATAATTCGGGTAATTGCCTTCCATTAATCTCGTGAGCAAGACGAGATCGCCTTGTCGAAAGATGAATTGTGTCTTGGTGAAACCGATCTCGATCGCATCGCTCTCGCCGTCCTCCATCAACTTCTTCATCTCCAGGAGAGCTTTCTTGGGGACGATGGCCGACGCATCCGGGTAAAGCGGCGCACCCTTCGGACGATCCAGTGTACGTTCGGAGACGGCGAGGCGATGGCCGTCGGTGCCGACCATGCGGATCGTCCCGGCCTCCAACACGCACAGGACGCCGTTCAACACGTACCGGGCGTCATTCTCGCCCACCGCGAAGAGCGTTCGCCGAATCAACTGCAAAAAGAGGTCACGGGTCAGTGGGAGCATCGCTTCCCGACTCACCCCCGGAAAAACCGGGAACTCGGCCGGGGCCAGGCCGGCGACCTTAAATCGGCTTCGCCCACACTCGATGCGAACCCAGTGATTGTCCTCCGCTGCCAGCAAGATATTCTCTTCCGGCAACTCACGGACAATCTCGAACAGTTTACGCGCTGCCACCGTCACCGAACCGGCAGTCTTGATCGCCGCCGGATACGTGCCGCGCACGCCCAGCTCCAGGTCGGTGGCAAAGATTGAGACGCCGCGCTCGACCGTTTCGAGCAAGACATTGGCGAGAATAGGCATCGTATTGCGCTTTTCCACGATTCCCTGGACGCGCTGGAGACCTTTCAGCAGCGCGCTGCGCGACATCGTTAATTCCATGCTCTACTCCTTCTCGCTACGTGGGTGTGCCCGTTGGAGCGAATCCCCTTGAACAATCTATTCTTACGTCTTAATGGTCTTGATTAGGCTTTCCGCCGTGGCTTTCAACTGTGGGTCTTTGTCGATGCGCTCCGCAATATTGCGCACGGCATGGATGACCGTCGAGTGATCCTTCCCGCCGAACTGTCGCCCAATCTCAGGGAATGAACTGCTGGTCAAGGTCCGGCAGAGATACATCGCCAGTTGCCGCGGATGCACCACGGTCTTCGTCCGGCGCTTGGACTTGAGGTCGGATACTTTGAGTTGAAACTTGTCGGCAACGATTTTGACGATCTGATCGATGCTGACGAACGACGGGGTGTCGCTGATCGTATCACGCAACACCTCTTTGATGAGCTCAATGGTGACTCGCCGACCGGTCAGCGATGAATAGGCCCCCAACCTCAGCAGCGACCCCTCCAACTCCCGAATATTGGTCTTGATATGGGTGGCCAGAAACAGCGCGACATCGTCATCAAGGTCAAGCCGGTCGGCCTCGGACTTCTTCTTGAGAATCGCAATCCGCGTCTCCAGATCCGGACGTTGAATGTCGGCCATGAGCCCCATCTCGAACCGCGAGCGCAGGCGCAATTCGATATCCGCCAACTCCTTCGTTGAACGATCACAGGAGATCACGATTTGTTTATTATCTTCATACAGACTATTAAACGTGTGAAAAAACTCTTCCTGGGTCCGTTCTTTGCCCGCGATGAACTGAATATCGTCGATCAAAAGGACATCGATGGTCCGATAGCGGCTTCTGAAGTCGGCCATGCGATCATACCGAATCGAGTTGATGACCTCATTGGTGAACATCTCGGACGAGACATAGGCAATCCGGGCGTCGTGCGAGCGGTCCCGGATCGCATTGCCGATGGCGTTGAGCAGGTGGGTTTTTCCCAACCCGACCCCGCCATAAATAAAGAATGGGTTGTAGATTTCACCAGGCTGCTCCGCCACTTTTGGGAAGCGGCATGGGCAAATTGATTGCTGGCCCCGACGACAAAGGTGTCAAACACATATTTGGATTGAAGTTGGCGGTCTTTTGAGCGCCGTTCTTTGATGAGGGACGCGATGGGGAGGGGCGATGCTTCTTGAATGGCGAATGACACGTCAAGCCCGTCGTTCGCCATTAACCGCCGGAGGTTTTTGCGAATCGACTCGGTATAATGCTCATTCATCCAATCGACGAAAAACTTATTCGGGACTCCAAAGACCGCCTCATTCCCGGAGGGGGGCAAGAGGTTCAGCGGCCGAATCCACGTGTCAAAACTCTGTTTGTTAACCGAAGATTCCAATTCCCGAAAGTGGATTTTCCACGCCTCTTCAAGGGTCATAAACGCGTCCTACAGGTTACCAACAGACTTATACACAGATGTTGATAAGTCATTCTTCTTGGGTTTTCGTGGCTTAGGATCTCCAAAATCGCGGTGTCGCAGGAAGAGCATAGCGTGAGGATGTGGCGTACTATACCAAAGTTCGAATAGGCGTTCAACTCAATCTTTCCTCTCAGTATCCTTGAGAGTAAACCTGGACTGGACACAGGACTTATCCACATAATATCTGTTGATGTTACAAGTACTTACGTGATAACTACCCGTAAAATAGAAGCCCTATTACTATGACTAACTGGGTTTTTTTCTTTCAGAAATATGAAAATCGACCAGAAGCCGTCGTTGAAAACATCCATCGATCTTGCTAAGATCGGCTGGCCCTGGGGAGTGAGCGGATATGATCGTCGAAGCAAAAACCATTTGGATGGACGGACGCTTAATTCCTTGGAAGGAAGCCACGGTCCATGTGTTAACCCATTCATTGCATTATGGACTTGCGGTGTTTGAGGGTATTCGCTGTTATGCGGGCGAACGGGGATCGGCGATCTTTCGTCTGCGTGAGCATATCGAGCGGCTCTTCGAATCGGCCCACATCAGCGGCATCGAGATCCCCTTCTCACCAAAGGACATTGAACAAGGGGTTTGTGAAACGGTCCGCAGCAACAATCTGACCTCATGTTACATCAGGCCGCTGGTATACCTTGGTGATGGAGAAATGGGCCTCTACGTCTCTTCAAATCCGGTTCGGGTCTCGATTGCCGCATGGCCCTGGGGGACTTATCTCGGAGAAGAAGGACTCACCAGGGGCATCCGCGTCAAGATCTCGTCGTTTGCACGGCATCACGTCAATGTGAGTCTGACCAGAGCAAAAATTTCTGGATATTACGTCAACTCTCAATTCGCGAAGAGAGAGGTGAAGAAGGGGGGCTACGATGAAGCCCTGCTTTTGGACACCGACGGGTATGTCGCGGAGGGGCCAGGGGAAAACATCTTTATCGTTCGTCGCGGCGTGTTGAAGACCCCTCCCCTTACCTCGATCTTAGACGGGATTACACGGAACACGATCCTCGCCTTAGCTGCGGAACTCCGGATTCCGGTCAAAGAAGAACGCCTGACCCGCGACGACTTATATGTCGCGGAGGAGGCGTTCTTCACCGGAACGGCGGCCGAAGTGACGCCAATTCGAGAGATCGATGATCGGAAGATAGGGTCTGGTCGTCCTGGACCGATCACCCAACGGCTTCAAGACGCCTTTTTTGCGGCGGTAAAAGGCGGTTCCGGTCACGACGAGTGGTTGACCCCGGTATAACTACCGAGTCCCCGAGCCGCTTGGATGAGCGAGTCCCACTCCCACCTTTTTCTCGTCCAGTGGCTCGCATTCCCTTGGGGTAAAAACCGACGATCATAGGCGTTTCGTCTGTTCACATCGCCCGGTGTAGGCCAAAGCCCAGCTCCGACCCCCGCGAGTAATGCCGCGCCCCATGCCGAGGTTTCGCGTTCTTTTGTTCGGTAGATGGGTCGGCCCAGGAGGTCGGCCTGGCTTTGCATCAACACGTCCAGTGAAGCCAGCCCCCCGCTCGCGCGGAGCACTCCATCTGCTTTCGGCATCGTTTCGACGATCCGAGCGACAAGATATGCCGTGCCCTCCAAGAACCCTCGGACGATATCGCGAGGGTCAGTCGCCAGCGTCAGACCCCCGACGATCCCCCCGGCCATCGGATCCCAATCCGGGGCGGCCAGACCCGCAAGGGCGGGCAAGAAGGTCACTGGGGCCGTGGAGGTTTGAGCGAGCTGATCGAGTACGGCCAGGTCTCGCGGCACTCGCCAATGGCGTTGAATCCACGCCAGCCCAGACCCCACGGCGTTGACGCCCCCTTCAAGGAGATAAGACCGCGCAACAGCCGTCGACCATCCTAAGCTGGTAAGGAGCCCCGGACTCCGGACGATGCGTGGGCCGGTGTGAAGCAGGGCGAATGCGCCGGTGCCGTAATGGAGGCACATATCTCCAGGGTGTGAGCGTTCTTGGCCGATGGCGGCGGCCTGCTGGTCTCCGATCGAGGCGAGCAGGGGGGCCGTTCGTGAGCCCAAACTGATCGTGCCATAGTCCGCGACAGTGGGAAGAATCGTCGGCAGCATGGCGAGCGGGATGCCGAACTCCTCACATAAGCGCCGATCCCAATCGAGAGTCGCCAAATTCATCAGGAGCATGCGCGCCGCCTGAGTATGATCAGTGACATGACGCAGACCGCCCGACAAGTGCCAGATCAGAAAGGTATTGATCGTGCCACAGAGCAACTCGCCCTGCTCGGCTCGGCGCGTCGAACCTGGGAGGTGGTCAAGAAGCCATCGCAGCTTGGGAGCGGCATAGGACGGACTCAACATCAAACCGGTGGCCTGTCGGATGTCCTCTGCCCGAGCCGACCACGCGGCACACAAATCCGCCGCCCGGCGATCCTGCCAACTTATCGCAGGAGACAACGGGCGCCCGGTCGCCCGTTCCCAGATCAGGACGGTTGACCGTTGGGTAGCGAGTCCAACGGCGACGGGATTGCGTCCAAGCGCCGACAGCACCTCGGTGAGGGCCGCCTTCACTCCACGCCAGAGGGCGAGCGGGTCGTGCTCCACCCATCCCGGATGGGGCGTGCGGGAGGCAAGCGACCGTCTAGATGATGCGAGGATACGCCCGGCTCGATCAAACGCGACCACACGCGAGCTGCCGCTCCCTTGGTCGATGGCGACCAAAACCTCGCGGCGCCTCATAGGGGAATCCCTTCCGATCGGCTCGCGTTCAACCGGTTGCACGGGCGCAAGGCATTTGATACCATCCGCGGTTCATGCCGCCTGTGCGGCTCACCCAGATGTACCACCGACCCCATGGCCCGAACGCAGTCACAGGCGTTTCTCCGCTTCATCATCGTCGAGAAGACCTTTATCGGCGTGCTCTTTTTGAGTTTATCGATCGGCCTGCTCGGCCTGATCGATAAAGACCTGGTGCTCGTCGGGCGCCGCCTCGTGGCGTATCTGAATTTGGATACCGACAATGCATATATCACTCTCGCGCTGGAAAAGCTCGGTGTCATCAGCACCCGAGCCATCGTCGGCATTTCGATCGGCGGGTTCGCCTACGCCATTCTCAATCTCATCGAAGCCTATGGCCTCCATCGGCGTCTTCGTTGGGCTGAATGGCTGACCGTCGTCGCCACCGGAATCCTGATTCCGTTTGAGATCTACGAAGTCTGGCACCGCCAGACCCCCGTGCGGGTGGGAGCGTTGGTCCTCAATGTGGCGATCGTCGTCTATTTGGCCAAGCATAAGGAACTATTCCCCCGCTGGTTTTAACGGCCAGCCGCGCGCTCCTCGCGCAGGATGAGGCACGTCACCCCGATCGTCGCGCAGGGAAACACTGCGAGATTGAGAATCGGCACCATCGAGCCTACCAGCAATGCCGCGCCGAGACCCCCGCAGAGAACGAGATGGGAAGAGAGGAAGCGCCGCACGACCGCAGGAGCCCATCCCCGCAGGCAGGCAATGGCCCACACCATCCCTCCTCCCAGCATGGGTAAGGCCACGAGGCCGGCAATGGCGACGCCCGCTCCGCCGGCCGCTGCGATCCCCGCGCAACCGAGACTCATCCCGCCGACCCATCCCGTGAATCTGATGCGGTCCAGCGTCGCCGGTTGATGAGTCGCTCCTCGCCGAACGGCGACGGCATTGACCAGGGTCCCTGGGGCCGCCAGCCAGAAATAGAGAATCTCGATTCCGACGCAGAGCAGGAGAGCCGCCAGCAGCGACGGCATGGCGCTCCACCCCCACTCGAACAAGACGAAATACCAGGGCAACGTCAGACCGGGCACGAACGGCGCGATCACCGAGCGAAGGGGAGCCATGAAGACGCCGGCCAACACGATGAGCGCAGCGGAAGCGGCAAACGGTCGTAGAGCGTCTTTGACGACGGGACGATGTGTCAGCAAGAACTCCAACCCCTCGACCAACGTGGCTGCGCCGCGCAGCCCGTCGTATAGGCGGTTGACCGGTCCCATCCCGTTATCGGTGACGCGTCGCGCCGACCCGCCGGCACCAGACCGTGAGCGCGCATTGAGTGCAAAAAGGGGAAAGCGCATTCCACTGGCGAACATCGTGCTTGAGTTGCACGATGGCTTCGTGGATGTCGCTCCGAGTCATCCCGTGGAAAACTAGATGCCGCGAATCCGGCGGCGGGAAAGGGCCGGCCGGGCCGCAGGATCGTCATTAGAAGACGGGCGACTGAGGCCCTCATACAACTCGACCCGACGATCCATGAAGAGGTGATTGTAGCGATTGATCGTCTTTCGGCGAGCGTCCTTGGGCTCGATTGAGACGACCTGAACCTCCTCCCGGTCGGTCGAGGCCCGAGCCAAAATCTCTCCCTGCGGACTGACGATCTGACTTGAACCGATATAGGTCAGCCGCTCCTTGTCTTTGCGCTCCTCCGAACCCACCCGGTCTGCCGTGACCGCGAACACGCGGTTTTCGAGGCAGCGCGTGATCATGGCATTGGGTGCATGAGGAAGGACTAAGTTAGACGGGTGACAAATGATATCGGCCCCGGCCAGCGCCATGCAGCGCATCGATTCGGGAAAAAACCAATCGAAGCACACCATGACACCCACGATGGCGCCGGCAGCGTTCCAGACCCGAAAGCCCGTATTGCCAGGGGTGAACCATAACGTCTCTTCATAAAACAGGTGGCTTTTGCGATAGACACCGATCAAGCCTTTAGGACCGACCACCACGGCTGAGTTATAGATCGACCGGCCCTTCCGCTCCGCCAGTCCGGCCACGATGGTGCAATGATGCCGGCGAGCCAGGGCGATCAACCGCTTCGTCGTCATCCCGTCTGGGATGGTCTCTGCGAGCCGTTCGACTTCAGGGCGGGACGTGAATTGATATCCGGTCGCGAATAATTCGGGAAGGACAAACAAATCGGCACGAGCCGTTCGAAGCAGGTCGGCCACGTGGTCGAGATTCGCTTTGAGGCGCCCAAAGCTCGGTGAATGCTGGACGAACCCGACTTCCATGCCACCCCCATCTTCGGGACCTACATTAGCATAGCCCGGTTCCGGGGTACAAACCACCAGGCCGGTGTCTGATGGCCCCCCGTAGGATCCGGCACTTCGCTTGAATCCCAGATTGGATGCCAAAATAGCTGTAACTAGTTGAAATAAAAGCTAAACAAGTCTCGTTGACAACGAGTCTTAAATGGTGATACATATGGGTATTCTCCTTACGGGGTCCCTTCAGCGTATGATGCGAAAGAAACGAGGATGTTAACCCAAATGATGGTTCGGGGGTTGATGTTCGATCCGCCGAGTAACTATATTGTGGTCCTTCGCGGCGAAGAAGGCCACGATGTCTTGCCGATTTGGGTGGGCAAGCCGGAAGCGAATGCCATTAGCTTGGCTCTGGAGAGCGTGAAACTGGCCCGGCCCATGACCCATGACCTGATCAAGAATGCCTTGGACATGTTGGACGCGAAGGTCATCAGCATTGTCATCAGCGATCTGAAGGACAACACGTATTTCGCCAAAATCCACTTATCGCATCGCGATGCAGAGATCACCATCGATTCGCGGCCCAGTGATGCGATTGCCTTGGCGCTTAAAGTGGAGAGTCCGATCTTTGTGGCCAGCGAAGTGATCCAAAAACACAGTTCCGATGAGTTGGATCGGTGGTTGGAAAATCTCAAACCGGAAGACTTTGGCAAACCCGATGCGTAAAGAAAATGGCAGTCGGCAGCACACAGGTCCCGATGCGCAGGTCACCCAGAAAAGAGGGCGTGTTGCGTCCCATACGCCGATGCAGGTCTATCTCAGCGAGAATGTGTTCATGGGGATGGTCCTGTCTACGGTTGAGGTGTACAAGAAGGAATGTTTTGGCTTATTGTTGGGGTATCGCACTGCTGAAAAATACGTGGTTGAGCATGTCATTCCCTATCAGAGCGTCAAACGGGGACATAATTTCGCGGAACTACGCAGCGATAAATGGCAACTCATTCAAGAAATCCTGAAACACTTTCCCCGCTTAGACGTCCTGGGCGACTATCACTCGCACACGATGTATGGCGACGTGCGAGCTGAAGTGTCGCTGAGTCGAGACGATATTGAATACATGGACCCGAATGATCTTCAGGTAGTCATCGCCATCAACGAAAATCGCCGATCCAGGGGCTGGACGGTCAATACCGATCGCACCATGTCGGGTTCCCTCGATCGGTATCATTTCAAAATTGCCGCCTACTATGACGCGAATCGCGGGGGCGGTCATCCGGTGTATCGCAAGGTCGCAAGCGGGCATCGTCACGCGCCGGTGGCGCCGCGTCTGCAACTCGCCACAATCCAGTGTCCGTTTACGCTGGCGCCTGTTGCAAGAACCTGCTAGCGAACTCTACCTTCGAAAGGTTTACCGGTGGAGATCCAGCTTTCGGTACAAGGGGTATTGGCCGACCCCGCTACGGAATCGCACATCGTGTTGCTCCAAGACGAGAGCCGCTCTCGGACTCTTCCGATCTGGGTTGGGATGAGCGAAGGCAACGCGATCCGCGTCGCGGTGGAAGGGGCGGGAGCGACCCGCCCGCTCACTCACGACCTCCTGTGTAAGCTCCTGGATCGCCTGAAGACCAGCGTCAAGAAAATCGTGGTACACGATCTGCGCGACAACACGTTCTATGCGGCGATCTATCTGGAAACAGAGGGGAGGGAGGTCACGCTTGATGCAAGGCCCAGCGATGCGATCGCCATCGCCCTTCGCACCAGTGCGCCGATTTTCGTTCGCCAGGAGCTCCTGGCGGCTTCCGAAGCCGAGCGGATCCAAGCCTGGCTCGACGATCTGAAACCTGCCGATTTTGAGACTCGCTAAGCCCTGAGTCCCTCCCGGTGTCTACACCAAGCCGGCCGCCGTTTCCACTTCGACGACTTCCTGGTTTGCTTCGCGGTTCAGCCGTACCGAGACCAGCTTTGAGACGCCGGGGTCTTCCATCGTCACGCCGTACAGCATGTCGGCCTGTTCCATCGTGCGGCGATTATGGGTCACGATCAAAAACTGGGAGTGTGCGGTCATGGGACGTAGGGCACGCGTGAACCGGCGGACGTTTTCTTCATCCAAAGGCGCATCAATTTCATCCATCACGCAGAACGGGCTTGGATGGATGAGGAAGCTGGCAAACAGGAGCGCGATGGCGGTCAGCGCTTTTTCTCCGCCGGAAAGAAGAGAAATATGGCGCAGCTTCTTGCCGGGAGGTTGTGCGACAATCTCGATCCCTGATTCGAGGGGATTGGTTTCTTCCACAAGGCGGAGTTCGGCATGACCTCCCTCAAAAAATGACGTATAGACGGAGCCAAATCGTTCGCTGAGCGCATGAAAGGCATCCAGAAAGAGGTCCCGGGTCGTGTCGTTGATCTTCCGGATGGCGGCGTGTAGATTTTCCAAGGACTCGACAAGGTCCGCTTCCTGCGCGGTGAGAAACCGATGCCGCTCCTCCAGTTCTCGATACTCGTCGATGGCCCCGAGATTGACGCCGCCGAGTTGTGCCAGCGTCTCTCGTAAACGGAGAATCGCGCTCTCGACGTCCGATGGTTCGCACGAAGGCTGTGGCAGATCGTGTCGCTCAAGAACCGTGAGGTCCATTTGATAACGATCCGAGATCTCTGCGACTTGTTGGGCGGCTCGCAGTTTGGTCTCAGCCACCGCCACCGCCAGGGCCTGAAGGCGCTGCTGCAGACCGTCCGCTTCGCGCCGGCGCATGCGAACGATGTCTTCCTGTTCGCGAATCTGGTAAGCGGCGTCCGCTCGGGAGCGCTCAAGCTCGGCGACGGTGAGTCGGAGCTGCTGGAGCGCGATTTCCGACGAATCGAGTGTGGTCACGACGCCTTCGCGTTCCTGCATCGCGGCCGACGCTCGGTTTTCGAGGAGATCTTTCGCCGATGTTTTGGCGGTGATCTGGCCGGTGATCTCCTGGATCCGAGTCTGAAGCGTCCGAAGCACTGAAACGGCGTGTTCCCGTTTCTGTCGTTCTGTCGCCAAGACTAAGCGCACTTCGGTGACCGCCGCGGTCGCCTCCGTCAATGAGGACTTAAGCTGTGCCGCGTTGCCGTATTGTTCAAGGAGGGCGGATTCTTCATGGGCCTTGCGAGTCTCATGCAACGCCAAGGCCGTCTGGTTGTCTGCGATGGTCACCGCCATCCCCACAAACTCATCCTCGGCGTCACGGCCTTCGGAAATCAGGAGCTGGGCGCGTTTGTCGAGTTGCGCCAGCTCTTGGAGGAGCGCTTCGGCTGCGGTCCGGTCGTGCATCAGCTGCAGCTCGCTTTCACGCAATTCGGCATCCAGAGCCGTGAGCGCTCGACGGTCGGCCTCAATTGTCGATTGAAGGAGCGCCGCCGCCGTTTCAAGGGGGTGGAGCGCGCCCTCGGCTTCCTGAATATCCTGTTCCAATTTTTTGATCGTGCGTTTTCGTTCCAGGAGGCTCAGGCCCGTCCGCGGCCCGCCGCCGCCGCTGACCATGCCGTTGGAATAAAACACCTCCCCGGCCAGGGTGACCCAGGTGTACCCCTGGCGATCGCCCGCACACAGGCGCCGCGCCGTCTCTCGATCGTCGATCACAACGAGTCGGGCGAAGAGCGAGGCATGAAGTCTCTCAAATCCCGAACGACAGCCGACAAGGTTACCCGCGAGGCCATGGACCCCTTCGAGGGACGACCACTCCGGGGGCGGGAGGGCTTCTACCGGGGGCATACGTGGAGCGAAGGTCGTCCGACCCGCCGGATGATGGTCCAACACCTCCAGCGCGGCCATGATTTCCGCGTGGCCCTCCGCAATAACCGCCTGCAGCCGATCCGCTAATGCGCCCTCAATCGCGCGTTCATATTGACTGGGGATCTCCAGGACGTCTGCAATGACCCCCAGAAGACCGGGAACGGGGGAAACCGAGTCTGCACCCAGCACATATCGAACGCCCTCGTCATACCCCACAAAATCACGCTGGAGAGTGAGTAGCGACTCCTGCATGGCGCGCCACTTTGTGAGGTCCGCATGGCGGGCCGTCAGGACCGCCTCTCCCTCCTGGAGGGCGGCCTGCCGTCCGACCGAGGCGTCCCGCAAGGCAGTCCGCTCTGCATCCCGCAGAGCGTGCGACTGCACATGAAGAGTATGGGCCGCCTCTATCTCCTGGTGACGTGCGCGCTTTTCGGTAAGCTCCGATTGCGTGGCATCGAGGTCCGCCTGGTACCGCGCACGGCGCTTGGCAAGTTCCTCCCGGCGGACGGCGAAGGTATTCACGATATTGGTACACGTCGCCATGGCGGATGCCGTCTCGAGAATGCGGTGCCGTATTTGCTCGATCTCCGCAGCCATGTGGGCCATGCGGTGCTCGATGACCTGGACCACTGCCTCACGTGAGGCGAGCAGTGCAGCCTGTTCCTCGAGCGCGGCATCGCCGGCATCGCACCCCGCCTGGCAGTTGGCGTATTCGGTTTGCCGCTCGACCAACGTCCCCGCCAAGCCTTCAAGTTCGAGCGCCAGCGCCGCCCCTTGGGCGTGCCACTCATCGGTCTGAGCCGCGAGGAACTGCATCCGATGCCGGGCCTTTTGTGCCCGTGTATCCGCCGCGATCAACTCGGCCTGCGCCTCGTGAAGTCGGCAGTCGAGATCCGTCGCATCGGTCTTGCGAGCCTCAATCGCGGCGTCCAGCGCGCCCAGTTCAGCCATCAAACGGGCCTCTTCGGTGCGCTCGATCTCTAATGACGCCGACAGGTCCGTCATCTGCGCGAGCCAATCCCGATAACGGGTCCCGGCGGTCCACAACTCCAAGCCTTTGAGTTGGTCGTAGGTGTGGCGATATCGCTCGGCCTTTTTGGCTTGGCGGTCCAGGGAAGCGAGTTGTCGCTTCACCTCGCCCACGATGTCGCGCACCCGGAGGAGATTCTGTTCGGTGGACTCAAGCTTTCGGAGGGCTTCGGTCTTCCGGATTTTGTATTTGGCAATCCCCGCAGATTCTTCGACCAAAGCGCGCCGCTCAACGGGGGACGCGTTGATGATGCCGTCGACCTTGCCTTGCTCCAGCACGGTGTGGCCCTTGGCGCCGGCACCCGTTTCGATCAGGAGGTCGCGAATGTCTTTGAGCCGGCAGGACACGCGATTTATCAGATAATCGCTTTCGCCCGATCGGTAGAGCCGTCGGGTGATGGTCAGCTCGGAATAGGCGCCTGCCGGACTCTCGATCTCCTCAGGTCGAATGCCGGATAGGGTCAGCGACACCTCGGCCAGGCCGGCGGGAGGCCGTTTGGCACTGCCGTTAAACAGCACATCGTCCATGCGATCGCCGCGCAGGGTCTTGGGGGACTGCTCCCCGAGACACCACAGGATGGCGTCGGCAATATTGCTTTTCCCGCACCCGTTTGGTCCCACCACGGCGGTGATCCCGGGCTGAAAGCTTAGGACCGTCCGGTCTCCGAATGATTTAAACCCGATGATTTCCAGCCGCGTCAATCGCATGGAGGCTCAATTCGTGACGCCGGTTCTATAACATAGGCGCGTCCGATGTGTAAAGCGAAAAAACAAACAAATTAAGGCCATTCTTGTATCGCTCACGGCTTTTGAGATGTTCGGCTCCTTTTTGCTAGAGTAGAAGCATGGCCGCCGAAGAAGATCCGCTCGAGTCCGGCAGTGTCCGACGGACGGTATCGTGTCCGGATTGTCACGCTCAGTTGATCGTCGATATGACGACGGGTGCCGTGACGGCTCATCGTTCAGAAACCGCGTCCGCCGCCGTTTCGCTTGATGACATGATCAAGCACCTGGACATGAAACGCCAAGAAGTGGCCCAGCGTTTTGAGCGTGAACGTCGGGCATTGAATGATCGGGGTCGGCTGCTGGATGAAAAAGTGAAGGAAGCGCTCCGGCAAGTGGACCCTAATAGCCCGCCACCGCTGCGTCCCATCGATCTCGATTGATCACCGCGGCTTTCCATCGGACCCCGTTCTTGCCGGTCACCGGAGCGTGTGTTATCGTTTCGTGCGCTTGGAGAGTGGCATGCTGCCCGAGGGGGAGTTGTTCGCGCTGATCGCAGTCTTGGGCGCATTAATAGGCAGTTTTTTGAACGTGTGTATCCATCGCGTGCCTCGTGGCGAGTCCATCGTCACGCCGCAGTCCCGCTGCCCGTCTTGCCGGGTGTCGATTCGGGCGTTCGATAACATCCCCATCCTCTCGTTTCTGTGGTTGCGGGGGCGTTGCCGGAGGTGTCGCGCGCGTATCTCTCCTCGGTATCCGGTGGTTGAAGCCCTGAACGCTGTGGGCTATCTCCTCATCTGGGAACGCTTCGGACCAACCTGGGACTCCGTCATTTACGCGGCGTTTTTTTCCGCACTGCTGGTCGTGACATTCATTGATTGGGACTATCAGATCATCCCGAATGTCATTACCTTTCCCGGGATCGCGATCGGACTGTTTTCAGCGGCCACTATTTTAGCGGGAGGTTTTCTTGACGCGCTGCTGGGTGCGGTACTCGGCGGGGGCTTGCTTTATGCTGTGGCGGTGGCGAGCGAGTGGGTGCTCAAGAAAGAAGGCATGGGTCTCGGCGACGTGAAGCTGCTGGCTATGATCGGGGCGTTCTTGGGGTGGAAGGCGGTGCTCGTCACGATCTTCATTGGGGCGCTTGGCGGCTCCCTGATCGGCCTTATTCTCATGGGCTTGCACCTCAAACGGAGGGGCGATCCGATCCCCTTCGGACCGTTTTTAGCTCTGGGCGCCGTTGTGGCGCTTCTGGCCGGGCCCGAACTCGTCACGTGGTATCTGCGATTGGGGGCATGAGAAGTGCGCCGCGGGGTTGAACGCGCCGGCTCACTGGCGTGGTTGGGCGTCATCTGTGGAGTCGGTCTCCTGGTGGTGCTCATTCGCCGCGGCCAGGTTCTTCCGGCTGGG